>JAKQYE010000069.1:0-2785 GCA_023356605.1 Trichodesmium sp. MAG_R02
CAGACCATTTTCTTGTTTCAGTAAAGCTTGACTCAGAGCCTTGTACAAGTCAGGATTAGGAATATTTTGAATACCTTGACGCAGGACGGCAATAGCTTCATCCAGACCATTTTCTTGTTTCTGTAAAGCTTGACTCAGAGCCTCGTACAAGTGAGGATTAGGAATATTTTGAATACCTTGACGCAGGACGGCAATAGCTTCATCCAGACCATTTTCTTGTTTCTGTAAAGCTTGACTCAGAGCCTCGTACAAGTAAGGATTAGGAATATTTTGAATACCTTGACGCAGGACGGCAATAGCTTCATCCAGACCATTTTCTTGTTTCTGTAAAGCTTGACTCAGAGCCTTGTACAAGTCAGGATTAGGAATATTTTGAATACCTTGACGCAGGACGGCAATAGCTTCATCCAGACCATTTTCTTGTTTCTGTAAAGCTTGACTCAGAGCCTCGTACAATTCAGGATTAGGAAATTTTTGAATACCTTGACGCAGGACGGTAATAGCTTCATCCAGACCATTTTCTTGTTTCTGTAAAGCTTGACTCAGAGCCTCGTACAAGTGAGGATTAGGAATATTTTGAATACCTTGACGCAGGACGGCAATAGCTTCATCCAGACCATTTTCTTGTTTCTGTAAAGCTTGACTCAGAGCCCGGTACAAGTGAGGATTAGGAATATTTTGAAGACCTTGACGCAGGACGGCAATAGCTTCATCCAGACCATTTTCTTGTTTCTGTAAAGCTTGACTCAGATGCAGGTACAAGTCAGGATTAGGAATATTTTGAAGACCTTGACGCAGGACGGCAATAGCTTCATCCAGACCATTTTCTTGTTTCTGTAAAGCTTGACTCAGAGCCTCGTACAAGTAAGGATTAGGAATATTTTGAAGACCTTGACGCAGGACGGCAATAGCTTCATCCAGACCATTTTCTTGTTTCTGTAAAGCTTGACTCAGAGCCACGTACAATTCAGAATTAGGAAATTTTTGAATACCTTGACGCAGGACGGTAATAGCTTCATCCAGACCATTTTCTTGTTTCTGTAAAGCTTGACTCAGAGCCACGTACAATTCAGAATTAGGAAATTTTTGAATACCTTGACGCAGGACGGCAATAGCTTCATCCAGACCATTTTCTTGTTTCTGTAAAGCTTGACTCAGAGCCACGTACAAGTGAGGATGAGGATTTTTTTGAGTAGCTTCGTGCAGCACATCAATTGCCTGTTGAAAATCTCCTGTCTTCTGTAACGCCTTACTTAAACGAATGAACGAACGAACGGAATCATCTTGATTAGGATATTTTTCTAAGATTTTCTTATATAGACTAATGGCTCTTCCCGTTTCGCCTTGTTTTTCCAAATACTGACCCGCTTTTTCATATAAACGTAAAGTTGATTCATATTCAATTACGTTTGAAAGCCCATCGACAATATCAATCAAAAATCGAAGGCTAATAGGTTTTAAATTAGGATGAGTTGTCAATAGCTTAAAGACTTGTGAAGAAAATCCATCAAGATTTATACTATTGTTATCACCACGACGATAGGATAGCTCAGTCAAATACTCCGCTAAAGTTTCCATTTCAGTCTCGTAGTCTGCATTACGCTCGCGCCACAAAATTTCAGCGATGGTTTTGTGGCGAGGAAATAATAATCCCCGCCTTTCATCAATAATTCCAGCTAAATGTTCACTTTTTATATCTCTCAATTTAGTTCCGTACAGAAAACGAGCTAGGTCACGGGGAAATTGTATAGAATAGCAAATCAAACCGCAGATAAATTCATACAATTTTTTTGCCTCTTCATTGGGAATACCATCAAACTCGTTCATGATCGTTTCCTCAATCTTTTCTCCCGTTGTCGCTTCGTACATTGCAACAAGAAGAATATCCTGATTTCCCTGAATCAAACTTTGGCGAAAATCATTAATATCCCGGTTCTCAGACAAAATACGAGTATTTTGGGAATTTGACTCCAGCCTTTCTATGGTCTGACAAAGCTCCTCAATATCATTACTACCCAACTGCTCCTCCAGAAAAAAGCTCTGCTCTCCACGTTCCCTTCTTCCCCCTGCCCGTTTGTGAGCATCTAACCACTCATCCTCTCGCTCCAAAATAATAATTACAACATTCCTTGTTTCTTGAAACGACTTAACTAGAACTACAATTTCTCGTATTTGATCGCTCGCAATTGGATTATCATAAACTAAAAATAACCTCTTATTATCTTGACTCAACTTTTGAGCAAGACCTTTAACCCCACTTTGAGGTGTTTTCCCTTCCTCTAAATTTCTTAACAACACAGTAGGACAATATTGATGTCGGGCCAATTTCAAAGCCAGCATTTTTGCAAAAGTAGTCTTGCCAGAACCCCCAGGGCCAAAAATCTTGACAAATTTCAATTGCGAATCAAAAAATAATTTCTCAATAAACTGGTTTAAATCAAAATAAGTTCCTTTTTCCTGTCTAACTCGGCGTGATAAAGGGATTCCAGACTGAATAGGACCCCAGGAGTCAGAATATCCTCGAAAGAAGGCCAAAACATCATCCTGATTAACATTTTGAATTTCCGTCTCAGTGGGAGGAACCTCAAAAAACTGGTATAAAGGGTCGGAAGGTTGGGACTTTTGAATTAAGTCCACCAAATCTTTCCGTTCAATTTCTTCTAAAGCTTCTGGGAGTTCCTTAAGGCGATCGCGATTTTTTAGCCACTCTAAAATTTCCTCACATTCACTACCAGGTTGCCAAGTTTTGCGTTCTTTAAGAGGAATGCCTAAGTATAAAGCAAGA
>JAKQYE010000069.1:2885-26603 GCA_023356605.1 Trichodesmium sp. MAG_R02
AGCTTCTGGGAGTTCCTTAAGGCGATCGCGATTTTTTAGCCACTCTAAAATTTCCTCACATTCACTACCAGGTTGCCAAGTTTTGCGTTCTTTAAGAGGAATGCCTAAGTATAAAGCAAGATTTTTCAAACTATCACCAAGTCTTTGGCAAAATTCATACTTTAACTTAGGTTCCATTTTCTTCAAATAACTGATAATTAAAAACTGATAAATGAAATGAGATTAAGAGGACTAAAACTATGAAATCAAGTCCACCAAATCTTCCCGTTCAATTTCTTCTAGAGCTTCTGGGAGTTCCCCAAGGCGATCGCGATTTTCTAGCCACTCTAGAATTTTTTCACCTTCACTACCAGGTTGCCAAGTTTTGCGTTCTTTAAGAGGAATGCCTAAGTAGAGAGCAAGAGATTGAGCACTATTACCAAGTTTGTAGCAAAATTTATACTTTAACTTAGGTTTCATTGAAATCAAATCCACCAAATCTTCCCGCCCAATTTCTACTAGAGCTTCTGGGAGTTCCTTAAGGCGATCGCGATTTTCTAGCCACTCTAGAATTTTTTCACATTCACTACCAGCTTTCCAACGGCTGCTGTCTTGAGGAGGAATACCCAAATATAAAGCCAGGTCTGAATGACTATCACCGAGTCTTCGACAAAATTTATACTTAATTGGACCAAGCCGAATATTTGCCTTTCCTGAAAAACTAGCTGCTTTTTCCATTGGTTCTACCTTTCCATCACTACGAGAAAACTGTTCAGGGACCACAGACTTTTCAGATACTTCCGAAGGAGATGCAAACAATTGGCCCCCCTCATGATCCCGCCAGCGCAAATAAAGCACGGGACGATACCACTGATTTCCCTCCACACCCATGGCTGCCCGCCCCTGACTAACAGCCACCGCTAGAGAATTTTTCTGTCCCAGAGAACGATAAAATTGTTCAGCAAACTTAGTTGCACTATCTACCCTCACAGAATATTGCATGGCCACCACCGCCGGGACCCGATGAGCAATCAGATTTTGAGCAGCACCATTAAACACAGACTCTCCCACTATAGCCATTCCCGACTGACAAGCACTCAACACCACCAAAACCACACCGTCTGTTTTACTATTACCATCCCTCAAACCAAACTGTTGCAGCAGAGTACCCAATTCTTGACCACTAATATAATGAGCATCTCCATGCTTATCCTCAAAAACCAGATATCCCTGAGGCAAAGGCAACTCTGTGTCACACTTACGGCATCGTCGAGACTTTGTCCCCCCATTCATCGCCCCACATTCAGAATTAGGACAACGTTGGCCAAACAAACCATGTCCATCAAAATGGATCACATGGGGTGCCTTATCCCCCCGATGTTCTGTCAGATAACTTCTTAACTCAGCAAAAGTAGGTTCTTCCAGTTGTGCCAAAAAAATATCCCCTCGACCTCTAGCTACCTCCAAGCCCTTAAGAACAGCCTTTTGTTCCTTGCGGGAGAGAGGTTGGAGATTAAGTTCCTGATCAGATGCGGCGGAGGATACCAATAAAACATTCAGTTTTTCCGCTGTGGGTAAGTTAGGAGGAACAGCTGGATAGGCAATATACCGAGAAAACTCAACTTGGTAATGACAAAGAAAACCGTGATTGTGCAAAAGTTCCCAAGGATAATCTGCCAGTCGCGTTTTCTGGGCCACATCCCTTTCAAGTTTCAACCGCACCAACAGTTTAGTAGACTTAGACTCAGCAAAACTAATAGACTTCTGCAATAAATTTTCTACCTTACTACCTGGAGGAAACAGAGAAGAGTAAAGAGCTTCACCGATATTGATCAAATAATTAGGATGGAAATTTGAGCGATCGCTTCCTAAAATACCCGCTTGGCTCATCCATTCCTGTTCCTGTGCAGAAAAAAACTCAGGACGGAAAGTAGAAACCTCCAAACTTCTAATCACAGTAATGCGCCAGTCCCATTCAGCATCCAAAAAAGGCAACAATGACTCACTCCTTCCCTGTCCCGCAGGAGAGTCAGTCACAATAACCTCAAATTTAGTAGAGTCATCAAGGGGTGACAGGTATAACTCCAAAAGTTCCATAGCTCTAAAAGTAAAAAGTCAGAGGATGTCAAATACTAGTAATAAGGATTTACCCAGAAACACCATATATGGTGGGTAATAATGGCTATTAATCCTCAACAGATAGGGTATTATCTATCAATAAAATTGGTATTATTTAGAAGTTTAGTTTCGAGCCTTTCACCCCAGCATCACTCACCTTTTCCAAAAGTTCTGGCCAACGTTCCGGATACTTCTTTTGATACATTTTCAAAAGCTGTTCCCTATTCAAAAGTGGAGATAATTTCACCTTAACCTTCTGGACATCATCCCGACTGCTACCTCCTCCCATTTCTAGAACATATATTTTAATTCCAGCTTTTCCCGATTTTTTGACTGTAACTTGTAACTCCAATTCCACAGAATCAACTGCAAAAATAGGAATATCCGTTTCCCCATCTGGTGCTTGAGTCAGCAATTCCTCTTTGACTTGTTGAATTAACTCTGCTAAACCAATCGAACTTTCATCACTCATACTTTTTGACCTTATCCCTTTTCTCTGTTTTTTAACCAAAAAAAATAATTATAATCCAACACAAAATCAAATGTCAAATAATTTGAGAAATATTTACTTTCTAAACCCCTACAGAATTTGCCCCTAATTTAGGGAAAAAAAAAGCCCATATTATTCATGTTAAACTAATTTAATACAGGTAATTCTGCTATAATTTAGGGAAAAAATATGAATGATATAGGAACAATACTGGAAACAAAAATTGCTTTAAGAGAAGCTTTAAAAGCCTATAACGGAGACGTAAACAACCCGAAAATCAAGGCAAAAATTGAACAACTTTCTCAACTTAACCCCATAGAAAAACCGACCCATAGCTCTCTATTAGAATCTCAAAATTGGCTATTAATTAGCGCCCCTTCTTTTCCTCAAGAGCAGAAACTTTCTAATGGCAAATATGCTTATACCTTGGGAAGGTTAACATTTAATATGTTTCAACCTACCAACTTAAAATTAGTTATTGACTCTGTTAGACAACCTGTTGTATTGTTAGGAGAAAAAGAAAAACGTAGTCATGATATTGTAGTTGAATTTAGTATTATTGATGAATTATTCCCACCATTAAAAGGTATTGTTCGTAATTTAGCTGTTTGTTATCCAGTGGATGATAAAAACTTACAAGTTGAATTTACAGGAGGTATTTTAGCTCCACAAAAAGGTGAAAATTTATCAACTTGGAAAGATATATTTGTTCAAACAAAAGCATCAAAAAAAGGGTTAAAAGAACAATTAATGTCTGTATTTTTAAAGTTGATGTTTGGGTTGACACCTCCCCAAGGCATGAATACAGAAACAGGAGAAATTTCTTTTACAATGAAGCGATCGCCTAAAGGTCGTTTAGAAGTACTTTTTTTAGATGAGGAGCTTCGCATCACAAAGGGAGAAAAGGGAACTGTTTTAGTCTGTGAACGTCTAGGGTGATTTTTACTTAATTCATCGTTTTTATAGTCATTTCAAATTATATTGGAAAACTTTTTCTGCTGAAATGCGGGTTATAGCAAGAAATACTTGTCTCAATCTAAATTAAAACAACTATAAATTGATTCAAGTCCCTTTAACTCCAAAATAACTTTTGCCTTTAAAGGTCTGGCCACCACACCCTTACCATAATTTTTTTATAAAAAGTATAATTGTGTTTATATGACATAGAATGAAAAACCAATTTTATGTATTGTTGAAACCAAAGTATCTATGCTGTATCACCTAGATTTTCGAGTAGAATATCCTGCTACTATGAGCCAAAAAGAATTATTTGCTATTTGGAGCTAAGAAGCAGATGCTGCGATAAATGGCAAAATTGAACAGCAAGCCTGTCTAGGTTTGTATAGGTTTCATGAAGCAGCTAAAAACTACTGTGCCTTTTTTCCTTTCTACCCTGCTCATTATTTATGGATATTTCAATGCTTTTACAGCAGTTTTCATGTTGGTAGACCACAGTAGGGACCTTGCATGCAACGTCCCTACAAAGTTTTGGTTATGGTGATTCATAAAAATGTAGTCCGCCATTCTTGAATAATTTGTGGAACTGGTTTAAAAGCATCTGTTGGAGTGGAAAGTTGCTCTATCAGGATAGTCACAGTGGGAATTTGCTGTATCAGGAAATTGGTTAGAACAATAACAATAGAGACAGCGATGGCCAAGAGTAACCACCGTAGCGATCGCCATTGCCGCTCAATCTTTTTCTTCCGCAAGCAGCTTTTTCGTAGCTTAAAAAAAATATCTAGGGCATCCTGGAGAAAATCACTACTACCAGCAGTACAAACCTAGTCTATTAGTAACAATATTCTCAAGGCGCTCTTTTTGTGGAAGAGGAATAATGTACACGACTTACGCAGGCAAACTGAGAAACCCGGTTTCTCGTAGATATTTATGTGTTAAAAACAATGATTTACTGTCTTAACCGGGTTTCTTTGGGTAAGTCCTGACTGTAGTAAACACAACCCTGCAAAAATGCATCCGGAAGGTCTTTCTCAGAATTACTTGACCACTATAGGCTGTAGCTTGGAATTAGCTTCAATCTTGATATTGCCCAGTTCTCGGACCCGAAAGTATTAGCTATTATTATCAAGCACTTATGCAGAAGGTAAAAAGTAGAAAGCATAAAACCATTCTCAACAACCTTTCTACTCAGCTATTGAGAAGGGGTAGGGAAGTTGTATAGCAGTGGAATATTGGGTCCGGACATAGCTAAATGCTCAAACTCACTTAGAGATGAGTTCTAACTTCTGAGTTCACAGTTCTGAGTTCTGAGTTGCCCTATTATTTTGTACTCCCCAGTGTGGGAAGTACTATATAAGTCCTATTAATCACTTAAATTCCAGACAAACCTACCAATTTTATCTATGTAACCCTTTTTGCCCTCTACCCACACTTCTGCAATACCATTAGAAAAGGCAAAAGCATTATCAAATTCAGGCTCAATAATCATCTCATTAGCAGCATTAATATAGCCATACTTGTCATCTATCCTTACTTCTGCTAGACCTTCAGAAAACTTGCCAGCAAAATCATAACTCGGTTGAATAACTCTGTTGCCTAAAGCATCTATATAACCATACTTATCATTAATTTTAACTGCTGCTAAACCTTCCGAAAAATCTTGACTAAATTCAAACTTTGCTGTAATGACTTCTTTACCAGTTTTATCAATATACCCCCAGCGATCAATAATTTGAATTCTCCCTAAACCATCAACAAAATCTCCAGCAAAATCATATTTGGCCTCAATGACTACTTCTCCAGTCTGATCTATATATCCATACTCATAACCAGCACCGATCCTCACAGCAGCTAATTCCCCAACAAAAAAGCCCCGGCCAGTTTGTCCCCCATATTCTGGTTGAATTACTATTTTGCCAGTTCTATCGATATAACCCCAGTTACCATCAATTGTAACTCGTGCTAACCCTTCGGAAAAATAGGCTGCATCTTCAAACTGCGGCTGAATTACTATTTCTCCATCTTTGTTAATATAACTCCATCTTTGAGCAACTTTTTTCACTGGTGCTAATCCTTGGGAAAAACCTAAAACAGAATCAAATTCTGGTTTGATAACTATTTCTCCCGTTTCATTAATATAACCCCACCTTTCTCCAATTTTTACTGCTGCTAATCCTTCCGAAAAATTTTTTACCTGATCAAATACTGGTGGAATCAAGATTTTGCCCATATTATTGATATACCCATATTTTCCCTTTTGCTCAATCGGAAATAATTTTCTTTGTTCTTTTTGTTTTACAGAAGATCTAGTCGATGTCTGGGGTGGGGTTGGGTTAATTAATTCCTGAATTTCCTTGAGAGCGCTACAGGATGTTAAACCTAGAACAGCTAGACTTGTGAATAAAAATAGAGAGCCCTTCATCGTATAAAATTTTCCTCCAGTTTCCAACTAACAAATTATCTCCTATTGGTTTGACTAGGTTAACTATTTTGATTTTTGGGCCATAAGTAATGGTCCATATAGCTGCAATGTTTGAACATTTATAAATGTCTCAGCTCTATTTGGGTAGTCCTATATATTTGTGTACTTCATGATGAGCAACTATTTCAGGAAAATAGGATTTTTTTCCCAAAAGTTTTTATTAAGCAGCCAAATGAGAGAAAGATCCCAGAGTTGATCTTATTATTTATATGATCTTTAACCTTAATAAAATATTTATATTTTATTTTTTAACATTGTTTTTATATTTACTGATTTTCTATAAATAAAAGGGAGAAAAATGCACTGTTTTAAGGCAGGAGGCAGAAGGCACTGATGCTGAAGGAATAAGAATTGGAGCTATTTTTTGAGAAGTCACGTAATTGGTCATAATGATTTAGCATTGGTGTACTGCGTATTTACAAATTATCAAAGTCAATAACAGTCAAATTTTCAGTTTGGTTATACCAATAACTCTCTTAATCTCTTCTCAATAGTTATTAAGATAATATAATACTTGATTCATATTGGAACTGCATTTAGATAGTTGACGAGTATAGTCTTATAGCACTAAGTCTTTTGGTTAGGACAATAAATTTAGGTTGTAAGGGAATAGGGAATAAACATAGAAGCAATAAAGAAATGTCCCAACATATTTGCGTAGGGCTATATCTTAATTTTTATCTGGGAGATATCCAATTAAAGTCTTGAATCCCCTCCTACTTTTCATTTATGCTGTTGATAACTATAAATTATTCCTTATATAAAAAATAATTATCTAAAATACTATTGACACAACAGAGAGGAAGAGTTATTATAATTTAAAAATAATACCTGATAATAATACCTAATTAAGTGTAGTCTTGAAACTCAGAGAAATTACCTAGTAAAGAACTTAACCAGAGGCATCTGCAGTATTTGTATGTATATTTGATAGTTTTATAGTTAATTTCGATAGAGTTCTTAGGATTATTATCCCTATATCGCTGAAATGAAAATGTTCAGTAATCTAACTAGCAACAGTAGTTATTTGTGTACTTAATGATTTCAGGATTTACATAAAGAGGCTCATTTTCTCTAGTGTTAAAGATTTGAAATAATTGCTATAAATACAGAACAATAACAGTTTGGCTGATTGATCCGTGATTGTTTTTAATGAGTGAGGAAAGGAATTAGTAATGACTGAATATACCAAAGCAAGACAAAGTGAGAAAAGCACCTTCCGTACTGGAATCCTAGCAAAAACCCCACAACAACCTCCATCGGGAAAGTGGGAAAAATTAGAAGAAGAGGAATGGAGTGAATGGAAGGAGAACTGGAGGCACTTCATAAGAGAGTGGAAGGTAAATGAGAGAACCTAGTAACTAAGGGAATGATCCAGAGAGTAGTCATCCATATGACACATGAAACTTGTTTTCCGATCTTAGATAAGCAGAATCTAGTAGCTAAGAAACGGCACGGAAATGATTTATTTTATCTTATCTGAGTTGATAACGAATAACTGCCAAAACAGGAAATGAATATTCGGGATGAAAAAATCTCAAAGTACCGTTAGATAATAACTCTTGGTTACCTGTCAAAAAAGTTAGATGAGTCCTTCTTGCTTCACACCCCTAATAGAATAATCTAATAATTCCATTGGGTGCATCAACATCGTTTTCTTACCTTGCAAGTCTAAATGCTTTTTGATTTGCAAATAACACCCTGGATTCGCAGAAGCAATTAATTCGGCACCTGTGTGTAATAAGTTTTCTACTTTTTGTTGCCCTAACTCATCAGCTATTTCCGGTTGTAACATATTGTAAACCCCGGCACTTCCACAACACAAGGCCGCATCTATGGGTTCGCGCAATTTCAACCCAGGGATTTGGCGTAACAATTTTCTGGGCTCCAAACTAATTTTTTGGCCATGCAATAAATGGCAAGCATCTTGATAAACTATAGTCAATTCTTCGCCCTCAACTAAAGGAAAAAGTTTAGTTGTTAACCCCACATTAGCCAAGAATTCCTGCACGTCTTTAACCTTATTAGAAAATTCTTTTGCCTTCTCACAATACTCAGAATCATCCTGAAGAATATTGCCGTACTCTTTAAGAGTATGACCACAACCAGCAGCATTAATAATCACTGCATCAACCCCAGTATTTGTAAAACTATCGATCATTTGTTTTGCCAAAGCATGAGCTTGTTCGGTTTGTCCTTGATGTTCTGGCAATGCAGCACAACAACCTTGATTTTTAGGAATCACAACTTCGCAACCATTAGCAGTTAAAACTCGAATTGTTGCCATATTGACAGAAGTGAAAAATATTCTTTGAACACAACCTAAAATAAAACCAACTCGATAACGTTTTTCTCCTTGAGCAGGAATAGTTGTCGGATAGTCATCCTGGAAAGCATCAATAGTAATTTCTGGCAAAATAGACTCCATTGCTGCTAATCTAGGAGATATTTTATCAAGGAACTTACTACCACGAATAAGTTTGTTAAATCCTAATTTTTGATAAATGAATAGAGGGATAAGTAAGGGTCGTAATCTATTGGGATAAGGAAACAAATTAAAGATCAGAGTACGAATTAATTTGTCAGGTAATGAACGGGGAATATTTCGTTCTACTTGTGGACGAGTTGCAGCGATTAATTTGTCATATTTAACTCCAGATGGGCAAGTAGTTACACAAGCAAGACAACCTAAGCAAGTATCGAAATGTTGAGAACTTGTTTGATTTAAAGATACAACTCCATTGTTAATAGCATTCATAGTATAAATTCTGCCCCTGGGAGAATCCATTTCTTTACCTATTACCCGATAACTAGGACAAGTTGATAAACAAAATCCACAGTGAACACAGGCATCAATTAATTCTGGTGATGGTGGGTTTTTTGAGTCAAAATTCAGGTTATTTGCTAAAGATTTTAAATGTGGATTTTGCTGTAAAAAGTTACTGTTTTTAGCTGGAATTGTTGGATTATTTTCAGTATTGATGTCTTCTATCTGCATATTTTTTCAACGGAAATTTCATAAATAATACTATACATTAATTTCTCTATCAATCAATAGTGGAAGTAGGATTCAATCTCAGTTTTTTAGTCATACTGACTCAAATCATACTATAGCAATCCTATCTCAAGAGTGAGAGAAATGGGCTACTAGAAGGCAAGAGGCAAAAGCTACTTATGCTGAAGGAGCCGGAGCCGGAGCAGTTTTTAACTTTTAAATTCCACCAACAAAAGAATGAGGATTAAGAATATTTTGGGGGTCAAATTTTTGTTTAATTCGACGCATCATATCAAGACCATTTTGATTATAACCCCAAACATCAAGTTTTTGTTTAATCTCTAATGGCGCTGCTAAAACTGTGAGAAATCCACCTATAGATTCACACCATTGCCGTAATTCTAGGATAGTTTCAGGATTAACAGAATTAAAGTGTAATTCTCCTAAACCACTACCTGCATGAATTAATCCCAATCCTGTTTCTAGAGCTACTTGATTTAAAGTTTCTACAGCTTGGTTAGGCATTACTCCTATCTTACAAATTATTTCTGTCTTTCTGTGAGAATGCCAAATTTTTTGTTTTAATTTATTCCATAATTCTACTTCATAATCACAGTAACGAGTGCAATTTAAACCTAAGCTATTTCCCACTTCTAATAATTTCTGTAATTGTTCTTCAACACTACCTATTACAGTTTGAAACCTCACTATTAATCCCACGGCTTTACCTAAGTCTAATTCTTTAACTAAATTAGTTGAAAGTAATTCAACAGCAACAGGTGTTAATGCAGAAGATAATAAAGTTTGAGTTGCTTTGGCAATATGATCTCTTTCTCCTACTAAAACAACAGTTCCCGATGCTTCTTGTATGGGATAAACTCTCAGAGTAACTTGACTAATAATACCTAACGTGCCATAAGAACCTGTAAATAGTTTCATTAGGTCGTAACCTGCAACATTTTTGACTACTCGTCCTCCTGCTTTGGCAATTTTTCCATCTGAACGCACCAAACTAATGCCCAATAACATATCTCGCACACCCCGGTAGCGTTGACGTAGGGAACCAGTGTCGGCAGTAGCAATGATACCGCCAAGAGTTGCAGTTTCTGGGTAGGCCGGGTCAATGGCCAGGAATTGACCTGTTTTGGCCAGGGTGGCCTGTAATTCTGCATATTTTATCCCAGGTTCCACTGTGACGGTTAAGTCGCCGACAGCATGTTCGATGAGACCGTTGAGGCGATCGCAACTAACTACTATTATTTCCTGGTAGTGAGTAGTTGGATCTACTTTTACTAACCCTCCCCAATGAAGTTTACTACCACTGCCACAAGGTAATATCACCCAGTTATTTTGGGCGCAGCAAGCAACTACATCAGATAGTTGTGCTTGAGTTTCTGGATAAATGATACAGTTAATGGTATTATCGGGAGCGATCGCTTGTGAGAGTTGTTGTTTTTTGCTCTGGTCTATATTTTCCCATAAACTGATATTATATTTGCCAACAATAGTTTCTAATTCTTGTATGTTAAATCTATTTGTTTGTGTAATCACTGTGATTAAATTAATTGTCTGAGTAAAATTATTTTTTTCCAGTTAGGAATTTAATAAAATAGTTCCCGTTTATTTTTATAGCACATTTGTTGAGTTTATTTAAAATTACCAAGTTAATCTAAGCCTGACAATTATAATAATACTATTTATTAAAAGCTTCTCAATCCCTATTTTGAGTTGGGGAGTAGGTATGGACTTTCCATACAACGTCCATAAAAATAATTAATATTAACCAGAGGGTTAGTCGTGCAAAAAGGTTATTCCCTATATATTAATTATTCAACCACTATAGTTTTACCCGGATATAGCATTAATCCATGGGAATTAGTATAAATTATAGCAATCTGCCCATTATTCTAGAAGATTTAGTAGCGCTCAAAACAGTATGGGGATGTTAAGCAGTAGCTACATAGTGTATTTTAATTGGATTTTACTTCATAGTCATATTTGAGAATGCAGCAGTCCAAAGGAATTGTTGACCAGTGACTTTTTAGAAGTAGAATAACTTAATTACTTATCCTACACTTTACCCACTGAAATATCTATACCTAGTTAGGACTCAAGACCTACCACAAACCAAGTAGTTATAGTCATTTCAAAAAGAGATGGAAAACTTTTTCTGCTGAAATGCGAGTTATAGCAAGAGATACTTGCCTCAATCTAAATCAAAATGACTATATAATTAACTTTTAACCTCTTAGCCCTACCTAGTTAGAAAAAACCAATGTCTCGACCTACTTTATATATTGCCATTACTAATCATGGATTTGGTCATGCTGTCCGCATATCATCAGTGGCTAATTTGATACAACAAATGTGTCCAGATGTTTTATTAATTATGGTGACAACTGCTCCCCGTTGGCTACTAGAATCTTATATTTGTGGCGATTTTATTTATCGTCCCCGTAGTTTTGATGTGGGGGTAATTCAATCAGATAGTATAACTATGGATAAAAAAACTACCTTAGAAAAATTACAGGAAATTAGAAATAAAGAACAGTCAATTATTGCTGGAGAAGTAAATTTTATTAAGCAAAATCGAGTAGATTTATTATTAGCAGATATTCCGCCCATTGCTGCTAAAATTGCTCAATTTGCTGACATTCCTAGTTGGATGTTGAGTAATTTTGGTTGGGATTTTATTTATCGTCCTTGGGGTGGCGAATTTCTGGAAATTGCTGATTGGATTAGTGAATGTTTTGCTCAGTGTAACCGTTTATTTCGCCTTCCACTCCACGAACCTATGAGTGCTTTTCCTAGCATTTTTGATGTAGGGTTAACTGGGGGAATTCCACGTTATCAACCAGAGGAAATTAAAGCAAAATTTGAGATTCATGCCGAGCCGGAAAAAACGATTTTACTGACTTTTGGCGGTTTAGGTTTAGAGCACATTCCTTATGAAAGTCTTTCTGGTTTTCCTGACTGGCAATTTATTACATTTGATAGTCAAAGTCCTGAGCTTCCCAATCTCATAAATGTTAGAAAAGAATCTGAAAAAAAAGATCTAAATTTGCCAAATATTCGCCCTGTAGATTTGATGCCAATTTGCGGCAGGATAGTTTCTAAACCAGGATATAGTACCTTTGCTGAAGCTTTGCGTCTAGAAACACCTATTGTTTCATTAGTCAGAGAGGGTTTTGCCGAATCAAAGTTGTTATTAGAAGGAATTCAAGATTATAGTTATCATCAAGTTTTGTCTCCAACAGAATTTTTTCATGGTGATTGGGAATTTCTTAGACAGCCCCTCAAAGCACCCCGTAAATCTGAAAAATTAGATAAAAGTGGTAGTGAAGCGATCGCTAAAGCTGTTGTAGAGTACTTGTAACAATTACTTTCAACTTTTCAATTATACCCAATCTCAAAATTCTTGTTATATTATCTATAATAGTAAATATGGGTGCCTCCAATAAAGTAAAAAAAAGTCGGTTTACTAAGAATAAATACTTTAAGTCTTAATACTTAGAATGATTAAAAAAGTTGTCCTAACTTACTTATTACTTAATGACTTAAATTCTGAGGAATATCCGGCACTATTTTGAGGAGTTAGTTTGACCTTACAATCTATTCGATAGAAACAATTATGATACCTGAAATTAACCTTAATAACTTCATTGAAATTGATATAAATAGCATGATTTTAACTGTAGCTGAAATCGTAGCTATAATACTTATATTTGTGGGAATTAGATTTTTCCTCGGCAAAGCATATAAACAATTAATCAAAGTACCATCTCTCAAAAACAAGCAAAAAGACATTGAAGCTATCTACCAAAATATTCTGATATTATTAACTATAAGTTGCTTAATATTATGTTTTTTAGTGACCGGAATTAATGGATGGCTTATTTTTTATCAAGGAGAAAACTTAATCGAATACCAAATATCTTTGGTTAAAAGTATTTCTTTGGATTATTTTATAGGCATAGGAATTAGACTCATAAAAATTTTAGGCATACTAATTTTAACTAAATGGAGTATTCCATACATAAATAAATTGATAACTTGGTTAAAAGAGCGGACAAAAACCTTTGATGTAATCACCGCAAATGACGCCGGTATAGAAAAAATATTTGAATTTCTCAAGGGCAACTTTAATAATCTTGTCTGGCTGTTATATTTTACAATATCAGCTCAAATAATGCTATTCCCAAAAGTAATCATTGAATATTTGTATATAAGTTTACAGATTTATATAATTATTATTATAGGGTTACTATTTACTAAAACGAATACTATAATCATTGATACTTTTGATGCTCTTAGCAAAAAATATTCTGATCAAAGAAATATTTTGCGGATCTACGATCGCCTAAGTCAATTAATTCCTCTTGCGAAACGATGTTTTGAATATATAGTCTATACTGCTACAGCTACTTTAGTATTTAAACAAGTTGATGTTATTGCTTATTTAGTTCCTTATGGTACTAGATTTATAGGAGTCATTGGAATTATATTTATGAGTCGTGTTGTTCAAGAAATTGGTCAACTTTTACTAGAACAAATACTCTTGCGTCAAGCTGATATAGATGATTTATCTCAACAGAGAAGAAAGACATTTTTTCCTTTATTTAAAAGTTGTATTAGATACCTGATTTACTTTTGTACAGGTATAGTGATTCTTTATACTGTTGGTATTGACCCAACTCCCATTTTAGCCGGTGTAGGCATTATAGGTTTCGCAGTTGGGATAGGAGCTCAAAGTCTGGTTGAAGATATAGTTGCAGGTTTCTTTATTTTGTTTGAAAATTATTATTTAGTAGGAGATTTTGTAGAGATAAATGGTATACATGGTGTTGTGACTGGAATAGAATTAAGAACAACTCGTATTAATTATGGAGACAAAAATCGTATTATCCATAATCGTGATGTTAAAGATATAGTTAACTACCCCAGTTTTGGCAATGCAGTGGTCATGATCAAAATTCCTTATCAAGTTAAGATTAATCAAGTCCATAAAATTATAGAAAAAGTAGGAAATAAACTCCTAGAAGATTATCCAAAAGACATAATTCAACCAACAACAATAGATGGAATAGAAGAATTTTCTGACCATCAAATATTAATCGAAGTAGTTACAAAAGTTAAAACAGGAAAACATTTAATGATTCAAAAACTTTCAGGTTTAATGATTAAAGAAGCTTTTGAGGAAGAAAATATTGATCTTACAGTAGTTAACCATGTAACACTTACTAATCATCAACCTATACCAATATTTTTAAAAGGTGTAGAATGAAAATATATCTGGTTTTCCTGGTTAGCAATTTGTGACATTTAATAGTAATATTATATAGTACCTTTTCTGAAGCTTTGTAGTTAGAAGTACCTGTTGTCTCTTTAGTGAGAGAATATCGGTACTTTGATATTTTTGGCAGTGAAAATGCCTTTCAACCCAACATGAATGAGGGAAATAAGTTACTCAGGCTAAAAATAGCTCAAACTCAGATATATTAAAAAATAGGTTAATTTATAGCGGTTTTCAAATTGATGAACTAGATCATCATAACCAAAACCTTGTAGGGACGTTGCATAAGGGCGTCCCTACTGTGGTCTACCAACATAAAAACTGCTGTAATGTAAAATCATTGCTGTGTAATGTTTTGATGCTATTTTAAACATATTTTTTACTAAAGTCCCGATATGTAAGCATTTAGCTATCAGCTAGAAGGAGGAATTAACCTCCAAGAAGAATCAAAAGTCCGACACGAAAAAGGATGATAAGCAATACTAAGTAATCTATTACTTTCATGGATCTTTTTGCCCAGCATGACCAATGGAATTTCCTCGAGCCAATTGCTAAAATGCTGAATGCTTACAAGAATATATTCCCTAATATAAATTCTTATCATACCATTTCCCAAGTTACTGAGGTACAGTTTTTTTCTTCTTTTCTATTCCCTGCTTCTAGAATTACTACTCCCTAAAAAAATTGGATACAACTACCATAGTAAAAGAAGCAATTTTTTACCTCACTACTTATGTATAGAAATTGCTATAGAAGGGATGCAATAAATTAGTTATCATCAAATTTGACTTCTTGAGAATAATCTTTCAATTACAATATGACTCCGAAATATTAAACGAACAACTTCATTGTAACTAGAGGTTAAATCGGATTGGCCAGAAAATTATTTGTTACTAGAATATATAAACAGTTAATTAAAGTTATATTAATTTAAACAAAGCAACAATTTGTTAAGGTTATATACCAAAATTTTTAGGTCTTACATAAGCATTCAGCTATTAACTGAGTCCCATGTAGAAAACCTTACTCTTAAGGGTGTGGTTTAAATGAACAGGACTTACGCAGGCAAACTAAAAAATCCGATTTATTGTAGATATTTATATGTTAAAAACAATGATTTACTGTCTTAACCGGGTTTCTTTGCGTAAGTCCTCATGAATATAGACTCTAAGGTCAAAGAAGTCGGCTTTTGTAGTAACATTTAATTCTAGCTAAATTAATAAGGGGTTTGATCAAGCATCAAAAACAATAGCTGATAGCTGACGGTTGAACGCTTATGATACTAGTAACCAAAAATAATATGACTCACTATAAACAATCACTGCAAATTAATACTTCCGGTAAATCTTTATCTAGAATTACTTCTAAAGTAGAAGAAGCTGTCGCCAAGTCAGGGATAAAAACTGGTTTATGCAATCTATTTTTACGCCATACTTCTGCTAGTTTAATAATTCAAGAAAATGCAGACCCAGATGTATTAACTGACTTAGAAAACTTTATTTCTAAGTTAGTACCAGAAGGTGCTCATTATACTCATAGTACAGAAGGACCTGATGATATGCCGGCTCATATTCGTAGTGTTTTAACTCATACTTCTGAACAAATTCCTATTAGTAATGGCAAATTAGTATTAGGTACTTGGCAAGGAATTTATGTTTGGGAACATCGCCAACGTAGTCATTCCCGAGAATTAGTAATTTATATTAGTGGGGAGTGATTTTTGAATTTTTGGAAAAACCTAGTTGATTCAATTTAACCCCCATTCTATTGTAGAGAAGGGTTAGGGATGGAGTCGGAGCAAACCCATTTAATTTGCTGACTCCTATACATGGTGTTTTGAAAATTAAATTGATATTATACGTAGAAAGTCTATTGTTAAAAAGGGCAATATAAATCGTGGTTTATTGATAATTTAGATATGTGTGCCCAGGGGAAGGGGTTAGGTTTTTAAGATGGATCAATCTTTAGTAGTACTTCTCAGTCTAATTAAACTAGGTGCAATTCACTATAATGAGTTATGTTTAAATACAATTTGTTTTCTAAACTAGAACGAAGACTACCTGATATTTTCTATTACTTCATAATGAGGAGAAGTACAATATTGTTTCCCACTGCAATAGCGATCGCTCTAGTAGGAACTATAAGTTGTACTACCCAAGTCAAACTTGAATCATCTACTGTAACTCAGACTCAAAGCAAATCTAGGGGAAATTCATCCGTCTCTAATGCTGAGAATATTGACTCTACTCTAGACTATCGAAAAATAACTTTAGTGGAAAACCTAGAACATCCCTGGAGTCTAGCCTGGTTGCCAGATGGAGAGATATTGATTACCGAAAGACCAGGGCGGTTGCGAATTATTCGTGATGGAAATTTAGACCAGATTTCTATTGCGGGTGTCCCTCAAGTTTTTGCTATGGGTCAAGGTGGTTTATTGGATGTCTCAGTTCACCCGCGTTTTGCAGAAAATCGTTTGATTTATTTAACCTATTCTCAGGGCGATCGTTCAGGCAACCGAACTCGCATCGCCCGTGCTCGACTAGAGAATAATACTTTGGGGGATCTAAGGGTGATTTTTGAGGTTTCCCAGAGCAAACCAGGGGCACAACATTTTGGTTCACGCATTATTTGGTTGGCTGATGGAACTCTAGTAGCAAGCATTGGTGATGGTGGCAACCCACCTATTGAGTTCAATGGTGAATTTATTCGGCAACAAGCTCAAAACCGCAACAGTCATTTGGGCAAAGTGATCAGATTGAATGATGATGGATCTATACCTTCTAATAATCCTTTCGCCACCTCTAAAGATGCCAAACCAGCCCTCTGGAGTTATGGACATCGCAATATCCAGGGTATGACATTAGACCCAACAAGGAATAGAGTCTGGGCTACTGAACATGGTTCCAGAGGTGGTGATGAGCTGAATTTGATTGAGAGAGGAGAAAACTATGGTTGGCCTGTGGTGACTCACAGTCGTGAATATTCTGGAGGACTCATCTCCCCGGAAACGTCTCGTCCTGGCCTGGTAGACCCCAAAGTGATCTGGACTCCTTCTATAGCTCCGTCTGGTTTAGCTTTTTATAATGGCGATCGCTTTCCCCAGTGGCGAGGTAATCTGTTTGCAGGTGGGTTAGTATCCCAAGATATTCGTCGCATTGAGCTAGACGAAGGGGGTAATGTTATTGCTCAACATTCTATTCCTATAGGTCAGAGAGTAAGGGATGTGCGACAGGGACCTGATGGACTATTGTATATTCTCACCGATGACCAAAATGGCCAATTAATTCGACTAGAACCCATCGTCGAGTAGTATAGCGCTACACACAAGTCAACAGTCAACCTCTTGTCACGTGCGTTAGCCCAGCTTTGCGGAACGCAATCGCCTAACTATTTTTATTCAAAAACCAATAGTAATTCAAGTCAAATAACCTTCATTTTAATTGAAGGATGTTTCAATTGGTCGGTTAGATATTTTGATCAATTACCGCGGCTGTTCTTGATAAATACTTTTGCCTATGGCGATGGGAACAATGATTTAACCTCTAATGGCAATTTATTCAAGGATGGTTATATAGCAAAGTTCGACAGCGGTGGCAATTTTGTTTGGGCTAAAAATATCGGCGGTAGCGGTAGTGACCGTACTTATAGCATAACTACAGATAGTAGTGACAATGTCTTTGTAGGAGGTAATTTTTCTGGTCAAATCGACATCGATGGCGATGGGATCTATGATTTGAATAGCTACTTTGATGGTTATGTAGCTAAATTCGATACCCACGGAAACTTTGTCTGGGCTAAAAATATCGGCGGTAAGAATGGTGACTATGCTGAGAGCATAACTACAGATAGCAGTGGTAATGTCTTGGTGGTAGGTCGTTTTAATGGCCAAATAGACATCGACGGCGATGGTAACAATGATTTGACCTCTCATGGCAGTTTATTCAAGGATGGTTATGTGGCAAAGTTCGACAGCGATGGCGATTTTGTTTGGGCTAAAAATATCGATGAAAGAAAATTTGGTATTCAGGTAGTTGGTAATTATTTTCGAGATCTTCGAGGATTGTATAGTTTGGGGCCTTTGGGATTAAGGATGTTGGCCAAGGGTAAGTTTCCTTTGACTTTTGAATCTTCTGAGGGGACTGAAACTGTGCGATCGCTGATTGAATCATTTAAAAGTTTGGATTTTGTAACAAATCATTAATTTTCTATGTAAAGCGCTGAAAAAGTAATAAATCGTGCTATTATGTAGTGTTTAATGTGCAATCCCACGGGATATCAATGGTGCTGGCAACATAATGTTGAGAGCTTTGCAGGACTGGGGGAACTGCCTTCACTGTTGTCTATGATTCTATTGTCTTATGGTGCGTGACTAGATTTTAAAATCCCTGGCAATTTCTGGTAAATAGTGCTGCTTGAAGCTCAATTTTAGAACTTTGGCGATCGCGATATTTATCTAAAATGGTGGGGGTAGAGGTATAATGCTGGTAATGTGCATTTGAGAATACTGTTTGGACAGGAGGCGTCAAAAGTTCATCCTGATTAAACCAAAGCTTTTTATAACGGGGGTATTATTTATTTTTGTTTAAAAAAAATCAAAAAAAATATGTAAGCAAGTATTTAAAGCTTTTTTTACACATTTTTTACCCACATCATTGCACACTCACTTCTGAAAAATTTCTTATATTTATTCCAGCGCTTTTCAAGTTGATGAACTACATCGCTATAACTAAAACCTTGTAGGGACCTTCCATGGAACGTCCCTACTGTCGTCTACCGATATGAAAACTGCTGTAATAACTTTAAATTATATAAATGGTTTGTATAATGAAAGATTACTATATAATTTAGTTGACTCGACAAAGATAGTTATGATAAAGTCCGAGTGAAAAAAATCACTTTAAAGTTAAAAAAGTCGAAAATGAACAGTTCGATCATTTCTCCTAAAACTTTTAAACAAGTCTCTAGTCTAGTTTTTATTGATGGTGGAGTTGAGGACTATCAACAATTGTTTGATGGTGTGGTGGCTGAAGCTAAAGCTTTTGTTATGGATACTGTTACTGATGGTATTGCGCAAATTAGCGAAATTTTACAACAATATCCAGGGTCAAAAACTGTTGAGATTATCTGCCACGGTTCTCCTGGGTGTCTATACCTGGGAAATACTCAATTGAGTTTAGATACCCTGACACAGTATGCGCCTCGACTTCAACTGTGGGATATTGATAATCTTGTGCTCTATGGTTGTAATGTGGCTGCGGGAGATGGGGGTAGGGAGTTTTTGGAGAGGTTGCACCGAGTGATGGGGGTGAATGTTGCGGCAACGGCGGGGTTAACTGGTAGTTTGGCTTTGGGTGGTGACTGGGAGTTGGAGGTTAATGCTGGTAATGTTGATTTGAGATTGCCTTTTCGACAGGATGCGATCGCAACTTATGGTCATATTTTCAATGAACCTTCACCGGAGAGTACTATAGATACTGAAAAAAATATTAAAAATTTGGGTTAATTTCAAGTTTTTTAGTGAAAATATAGATCAACTTTTTGAGCTTAACTTAAACTCAGAAAATGACTAGCTAGAATTAGCAACATATATAATTTTTACTAAACCAGATATTAAATACTGATAATTTTTATAGTTTACCATAAAAGCTAATTAGGAGAAAAACTACAATGAGTGAACAATTTGAAGCTTGGAATGAGCCTAAAGTAGTTGACCAAGGAGATGCTCAAGGTATTGTTACTTATACTGACAATGAGTTTGGTGAAGATTATTTTTATGTAGCTGGTGATTTTGGTGTTAAGAAGTATGATACTACAGGTAAAGAACTCTGGCGTATAGACCAAAAAGCTAACGATATTGCTGTATACCAAAAAACTCATGATGAGGATAATGATGAAGATAATGATGAAAATAATGTAAATCAAGAAGGCGATATTTATATTACTTGGGAAGAGGGTCAATTTCCTAACCGCAATATTTGGATGGGTAAATATGATAAAAATGGTAACGAAAAGTGGAAAAAACAATTTAAAAAAAGTAGCGAAAATCAAGCACCAGATTGGGTAGAAAGTATTACTGTTGATCAAGAGGGAAACTTTTATTTAACAGGTTTTACTGATGGTTTTTTGGGAACAGAAGGTAAAGATTATCTAAGAGCTCAAGATGATGCCTGGGTTGCTAAGTTTGATACTAATGGTAAAAATTTATGGTCTCGACAATATAGTTCTATTGATGTTGAAAAAGCTCAAGATGTTGTGGTAGATGCAACAGGTAATGTTTATGTTACAGGTTATACAAGGGATTGGGTAGGTTATAAAATATTTGGTTATTATACAGTCCCTCAATATGAAAATCACGCTTGGGTCATTAAATACGATAAAGACGGCAACGAAAAGTGGATAGAAAATATAGGAAAAGGAAATAATCAAAACGAATTTAGCACTGGAATTGCAGTAGATAGTAAGAATAATATTTATGTAACTGGTAAAACTGATGCATTTAATAAAATCTGGTTAAGAAAGTACAATGACGATGGGAAAAAACAATGGGAAGAAGTATTTGGTACATTGCAACTAGACCGTAATTATGATATTACTGTTGACCAACTGGATAATGTTTATATTTCTGGTGATACTTATGGAAACCTAGGTGGAGATTATAAAGGTAGTTTAGATGCTTGGGTAGTTGGATATAATTCTAATAGAACTGAGATATTATCTTATCAGTTTGCTAGTGAAGGTGATGAGCGCGCTCACGGAGTGGCAGTAGATAGTAAACAAAATATTTATGTAACTGGCTCGAGTGATGGAAAATTATTTAATAATGCAATTGGTGGTTCTGCGTGGGTAGCAAAGTTGAACCCTATTTTTGGAATTGATCGTTGGTGGGCAACTGCGGGGGAAGATGCATCCATTAATACTACTTGGACTTTGTTGTTAACACCCAATAAATTAGAAGAAGTGAAAGAAAAAAAAGATGAAGAATACGCAATAAAAATTAGATTTGATGACTTAAATACTGAGCAGTGGAAGTTAGGAGAAAATGCAACAGTAAATGTAAAAAAATGGGATTCAGAAAAAAATGCAATAGTAAATATTGATGGAAAGCAAAATATCCCTTTCAATAAAGGACAAGCAGAGTTAGGAAATCATTTAGAAGCTGGAATTTATCAATTTGAAATTAATGGTTTTTCAGTTCCTGAAAACCCTATTGCACAAGAGGTGACTTTTGAGTTAATTGAAGATGATTTATTGGATCCGGATCCAATGGTTACACTAGAAGCAATCTTTGCTGCTGATCGCCGTGAACCAAAACTTAGCAACAAGCAAAAACTTATCGAGGATTTTGCTCCTATCCTTTACTTTGATGGAGGTACAGAGGGTGAAAATGGTTTGCCTCCAAATAACTTTACAACTCCCTATAATGTTAATACCACTTGGGAAAAAAATAAACCAAGAACTATTACTGGAGATTTTAACCAGTCATTTAGTTTGTCTGAATATAAAGATAGAAATGATTCTTTTTATAAAGATGACTCAACTGCAATTTATGCTAGTATCTCAGAAAATGAAAAGAACAGAGAAATAGCTATTAACTACTATTTTCACTATCCTCGCAGTAATTGGTTACATTACGGTGGTTTCAATACACACCAAGGTGATTGGGAAGGAATTACAGTATTTTTGGATAAAAACAATGAAACGTATAAGCCTAAAAGAGTTGCTTTTTCTCAACATGTTAAATCACCTAAAAGCACCGGCGGTTTTACAGTTCATTGGGATGCATTAGACTGGGATGCATCAGATATTGATAAAAAAAATCCTAATGTATATGTAGGACTAGGAGGCCACGCAACTTTTCCATTTAAAGGAGTAACTCGTTGGAAAGACCCATACTTCGGTGAACCCAATGTAGAAGTTCATAAAGGAGATTTAGCTTCTGATACTAATCCCACTATAATTCATATTCCTCATATAGACAGTAAAAATTGGGTTGATATAAATAGTGTTTTAAAAGATGAAGACAATGTTAATGATTGGTTATTGTATCCAGGTAAATGGGGTATTGAAGAAGGCCCTCCTGGTGGGCCTATATTTCTAGACCATCATTGGGAGATATTTGGCAATTTAATAGACAACGACTTGACCGAATGGGTAAACAATGAAGGAATAGGTTCGCGTTGGTTAGATCCTTGGAAGTGGTCAGAAGAATTTCAATCTTTGAACGATCCAAACAATCCAACTGATGGTAAGACACATGGTAGTACATATGATTTACCTTATGATGATTTTGGAATAATCTGGCTTGGTGGAGATGGTGATGATGAAATGAAAAAACTAAGTGACGAAAAAGCTAGTATTTTGAGAGGTGGTAAAGGTAATGATCATTATAAAGTTTTTGTGGGAAAACATAAAATTTATGAAATTGATAATTATGATGAATTGATAAATAAAAATATGCCTATAAATATGCCTGAGAATATAGATAATCATATATTTTATAGCGAAGGCACTTTTATTGAAGATATAAGTAGTAGTAAAGGCGAAAACGATGGAGATAAATTATCCCTCTATATTTCTGTGTATTCATTTAAAACAACAATTTCGGAAAATGTGGAAACTAAATTGTCTAATGTGGAAACTAAATTAGCAGATTTAAATCTAAAAAAACCAGAAAAAGGAAAAATAGGTTTTGATAAAGACAAAAAAAACGGTACAAATTTAATTATAGATACAAATAAAGATGGAGTTGCTAATATCGCTACTTTAGGAAAAAATGGAGATAGAAGTCTAGTAAAACTTCATGATGTTGTCATCATAGACTTTTTTGATGAAAACGGAAACGCTGGCACAGGTTTTATTGAAGAAATTAATAATTTAAAAGGAACAGAAATTATTGAGTTCTTTAAGAATGGTACTTCTACACCAAATCCGACTCCTAATCCAGAACCAACACCAGAACCAATACCAGAGCCGACACCAGAACCAACACCAGAACCAATACCAGAGCCGACACCAGAACCAATACCAGAGCCGACACCAGAGCCAACTCCAGAGCCAAGCCCAGCTCCTAGTCCAACACCAACACCAACACCAACACCAGGACCAAACCCAACTCCTAGTCCAACACCAACACCAACACCAGGACCAAACCCAACTCCTAGTCCTGTTAATAAAGCTCCTATATTGAATAATCAATCCTTTAATATAGCTGAAAATAGCGACAAAGAAACCATCATTGGGACTATAAATGCAACAGACCCCAACAATGACCAACTAACATTCACAGGACTTAC
The DNA here is from genome assembly GCA_023356605.1 of Trichodesmium sp. MAG_R02. Lineage (GTDB taxonomy): Bacteria > Cyanobacteriota > Cyanobacteriia > Cyanobacteriales > Microcoleaceae > Trichodesmium. The sequence goes on from JAKQYE010000069.1 coordinate 26,493, forward strand.
GCAAAGACACTATATATAGCGCATGACAATTTCGACGAACTTCACTATAGTCATGTGCGATCGCCTAACTATTTTTATTCAAAAACCTTTAGTTTTTCAAGTCAAATAACC
>JAKQYE010000007.1 GCA_023356605.1 Trichodesmium sp. MAG_R02
TTGTAGAACATGTAATAAGATTAATTAAAATATTTGGAATTGCTAGAGAAAGATTCAGATTAAAAGATAATAATTATCAAAAAGTAATCTTAACAATATGTGGTTTAGTGCGACTAAGAATCGGATCTTTTATATTAGTATAAACCATCAAAAGCTGAGATAAAAATAATAAATCAAAGTACAATAAATATTTGAATTAGTAACACAAAGTATCTCTGATGCCCATAAAACTGTACAAATTAACTATCTTCATAAGTAGCGATCGCACCACTAAAGATAGTTAGGATAAGCGTTTGAGTATTTTTGGAGATGTCTAGTAGCAATTTTTTCTCGATTATCTACTCCTAAATAATCAAAAACTAAGCAAGGCAAAGGTTGTACAACAAAGCGTCCAACATCTAGGGTACGGCCATAACCGCCCTTATTTGCAACTTTAGAGTCTCATCAGCAAAGCCAAAAAAACACCTCAAAAAGAAATAAGAGGCCATCTACTTGACCCCTGAATGTTTTAATATTTTAGGAATGCGGATGGCGAGACTCGAACTCGCAAGGCAAAGCCACACGCCCCTCAAACGTGCGCGTATACCAATTCCGCCACATCCGCTCTAGTTAGGATCCATCAACCAAACTTCAATAAGATTGAATATCATTGGCTAACAATATACAATGTTAACATAAAGTTCTGGAATTTATAACATAAAATTCTGTAATGTCTACAATAAATTTTCTCAATTCTTTTTGATATTAGAGTACTCAGGGCAATTAAGGCCTTATCCCTCCTCTCAAATGTAGTCACAGGAAGGATAGGGTTATAGTCATCTCCCCCTACTTCTGACTTCAACCTTGTCATCTATTCCTAAAAAACAGGGCCAAGGCCTATTATGGATCAATTATAGTTAATTATCAATAAGTTCAGCTTTATCGCACTTGTTGGCTTGACATCCTCCTCGGCCTAAAAGCAGGGGGGTCTCACCGAGCCGTAGCACCTCGGCGGGTTGACATCTCACAGGGTGCTGCTACTTTGGCAGTAGTTTTATACTGGCTTCTATGTTCGTTTTTTCTCTGGTGTATGCCCACCCGCAACTAATATATTTCTTCTTGTGAACTAAAAAGCAAGAAGGACATAAGCTGTGGAAAAAAATTAACTAAAAAGTCCCCCGCTTATGGGTTAGGATTTATAGTTGTTTTGATTTAGATTGAGACAAGCTTTTTTTGTTATAACTAACTTTCAGTAGAAAAAGTGTTTCATTCTTATTTTCAATAACTATAAACCCAATTTTTCGGTAAACTGGCCAAATATATAGCTTTTTTAATTTAGATTGATACAAGTATTTCTTACTATAACTTAGTTTCAGGGGAAAAAGCTTTCCATTCTTATTTTAAATGACTATAGTGTTTATCCAATTCAAAAAATACTATAGCAATCCCAAATAGGTCGTGAAAATTCAAAAACTAGAAATCAACTCCGAAACTTTTACCCATTATCCATAGGCACAAACCCCGATCCCGAAAAAGCGGTTAGATTTTGGACAACATAAAAATAGCATTACTATTGTATATAGGAATAAGCTAATGTGATAGGCTTACCCTGCCTAAAAACCCAAAATACTTTATTGTAACTGAAATAATTGAGTGAAAAGCAGGAAAATGCGGTTCTCTAAAATTTTAATAGCCAACCGAGGCGAAATAGCCCTGCGTATTCTCCGCAGCTGCGAAGAAATGGGCATAGCAACCATTGCCGTCCACTCAACCATAGACCGCCATGCTCTCCATGTGCAACTAGCAGACGAAGCAGTTTGTATTGGTGAACCTACAAGCAGCAAAAGCTACCTCAACATACCTAATATTATCTCGGCAGCTCTGACTCGCAATGCCACTGCCATCCATCCAGGGTATGGCTTTCTGGCTGAAAATGCTCGATTTGCAGAAATCTGTGCTGACCATGACATTGCCTTTATTGGTCCATCCCCAGAAGGAATTAGGGCCATGGGGGATAAATCCACAGCCAAAGAAACCATGCAAAAAGCTGGAGTTCCTACAGTTCCAGGAAGTGATGGTCTGATTACAGACGAAAATGAAGCAGTGGCGATCGCTAAAAAAATTGGTTTTCCCCTAATGATTAAAGCCACTGCTGGAGGAGGGGGACGAGGGATGAGACTGGTTCGCCAAGCTGAAGATCTCTCGAAATTATTCCAAGCAGCACAAGGAGAAGCAGAGGCTGCCTTTGGCAACCCAGGAGTTTACATAGAGAAATTCATTGAACACCCCCGTCATATTGAATTTCAGATCTTAGCTGATATGTACGCCAATGTGATTCATCTGGGAGAAAGAGACTGCTCAATTCAGCGTCGCCATCAAAAACTACTAGAAGAATCTCCCTCCCCAGCATTAAATTCTCAACTTAGGCAAAAAATGGGGGAAGCTGCAGTCAAGGCAGCTAAGTCTATCAATTATACTGGTGCTGGTACTGTAGAATTTCTCCTAGACCAATCTGGTCAGTTCTACTTTATGGAAATGAATACAAGAATTCAAGTAGAACATCCAGTCACAGAAGCAATTACAGGACTTGATTTAATTGCCGAACAAATTAGAATTGCCCAAGGGGAAAAATTAGAATTAACTCAAAAAGAGGTCAACTTGAATGGTCACGCCATAGAATGTCGCATTAATGCCGAAGACCCAGACCACAATTTTCGGCCCCATCCAGGTCGTATTAGTGGATATCTACCACCAGGGGGCCCTGGAGTCAGGATGGATTCCCATGTTTATACAGATTACGAGATCCCACCCTACTATGATTCCTTGATTGGTAAGTTAATAGTTTGGGGGCACGACCGTCCTACCGCTATTCAGAGAATGAAACGTGCTTTGAGGGAATGTGCTGTTACGGGAGTTCCGACTACCATAGGTTTTCATCAGAGAATTTTAGAAACCCCTGAATTTATTGATGGAGAAGTTTATACCAACTTTATTGAAAATATAATGAAGCAATAAACAAAATAATCCCAAAATAATTGGGTAAGGGGTTGAGTTAAATGAGGTAGTCCTTAAGGTTTGCCTTTTTGTGGAAAAATTAAGATATTCTCAGTCTTATAAACTTGGGTATGGCTACCCTTTATGATTTCTAATTTTGGAGATCTTTTCACTTTTAGCTACAGCATAATTTTCAATAGACCTTGCTGACCTAAAAGCATCTCTCGCAGCAAGCTGAAAATACCTACCCAAATAATTGGGCTAATATCTACCCCACCCAGAGGAGGCACAATTTTTCTTGTGGGAGCTAAGAATGGTTCCGTAGGCAAAAAAATCAAATTAAAGGGAAATTGATTAATATTTACCTGGGGATACCATGTCAGAACAATTCGGAAGATAAATAAGAAAGTCATCAACCCCAGAGTAATGCCTAGAGTCCAATTAACTAATGTCAAATCCATAAAGAAAGCTTAAAATTAAGTTTTGTAGATAAGATCAATACTATTGTATTACAAATAATTAAGCTAGGCTAATATGGCCAAGGCTGACAAACTCGAACAAAAAAAACAGTTGATTTTATGGTCCTAATTTTTGTTTTTCCCTCTTATTAGATTTCGTCGATCAACCCAGTTGCCAATATTTTAGCTGTGTTGGTCTACTAAGCTCTTCATAAGGTGTGGAAATTATGAACTAGCAAATTAAGCTGTTGTGTATTTAAGTCAAATATTTTTTGTGCACCTAGTTAAGTTTATGACTTATGGCTTTTGAATTATGACTTGTGCTCTAATTCCAAATATTAGGGAAAAATTTTGAGTAAATGATAAATTAATATTGAAAACTTAAGGAAATCAACTTTTGTAACCAAGGGTAATAATTTATGACTCCTTCTTTATTAAACTTTTTCTTCAGTCTATTGGCAGGAATTTTAATTGTAGTAATTCCAGCTACAGTTTTTCTGATATTCGTAAGTCAAAAGGACAAAGTCTCCCGTTCTTAGACTCTGGATATTTTTCTTTATCTAAATATTGGCAGAAGACCCGCGTTCTCCTGTAGGAGAGCGTCGGGATTGATGCCGATAAATCTTACGGTTTTACAAATAATCTGTTAAAGTGTAAATGTTGAAGAGTAGGTAGTAGGTGGTTGAAAAAGCTTACAAATTTAGATTTTACCGAACTCCTCAGCACTGTTAGTCTGCTGAGGATAGCTTTGGACTGTTTCGTTACGTCATCAACTTAGCCTTAGCTGCCAGGACTCAAGCTTGGTATGAACGCCAATAACGAGTAGGTTACAAACAAGCCTCAGTTATGCTGACCAACTGGAAAAAACAGGAAGATTTAGATTTTCGGCAGTAAAGTAAGTGGCGTACCACTTTAGCAAGGCTTAAAACATTTACAAAATGCTTTCACCAACTTTTTTGGGGGACGGACTAAATATCCTAACTTCTAATCCCGTTACAGTGTAACAAATAGATGAGGTTAGGATTACTTACGTGTCTGTAACCCTTGTAGCTCCTATCCTGATAAGTCACCATATGCCTGGGTCTTGCTAATTAACACATTATGTGACCGCTGATAAGCAAGGGGGCATAAATGGTAAAAAAAATTTAAAAGATTTCAAACTAGATATTGGGAGATACCCCCTAAGTTAGTATCAGTAGATAACGGTCTATTGTACATTGTTAAGAAACCTTAACAAAATAGTTATAGCCTGATTATACACTAATGCAGAAGACTTTCTTCTTTGAAGTTGACCTAACCTTTGTTTGAAACCTCAGCTAAAGTAGAGGGAAGGCAGTAATAAAATTGTCTTACCCCAAAAAACTGAGGTTTTTCTTTATTGAATTGAGAATGTATTATCAAAGAAAGATTAAATCTAATTTATATATACGAAAAACTTAAAGCCCTAATACCTGTCTGAAGGTAGAAATTGTCAACTAGAAAACTTAACTTAATGACTGATTAGGAGATTTAGAATGGTAAATTTAGGATTCGGGTTTCAGACTCTCATGGGAGTAATTTTGGCCTTGGCTGGAGCTGGCCTCTACTTTCTGCGAACATGGCGTCCGAAGTTAGCAAGAGATCATGATATTTTCTTTGCGGCAATTGGTCTATTATCTGGAGGTATTTTAATATTTCAAGGCTGGCGACTTGACCCAATTTTAGCTTTTGGTCAGTTTTTATTAACTGGTTCTACTATATTCTTTGCAGCAGAAGCCATAAGCCTAAGGGGACTAACAACTAAACAAGCTAAAGAACGCACATCACCTTATGTAGATGAAGAACGTCCAGTTAGTCCTTTTTATAGTTATGCAGAAACAGAGCTAGAGCCATCAGAAGAATACCCTGCTAAACGTCGTATTAGAGGCGCGCGAGATGATGGTTCTTCAAGATCAGACTACTATGAAGATGATTACCGCCGCCGTCCCACCCGCAACAATAATTATAATCAACCAGGAGAACCAAAACCAAAACCGCGCCGTAGTAGTCCCCCTGAAGATTGGGAGACTTCTGTAGAGCCAGAAAATAGACGACCTCGCTCTGGCCGTCGAGAGAACTTTGATGATTTAAATGGCCAGGGAAATAGACCACCTCGTTATAGTAGTCGAGATGACTGGGAGACTGGAACTTATGAGGAAAGAGCACCCCGTAGCCGTAGTAATCAACCTACTCCCATAGCAAGTTATTCAGAAGAAAGACCCCCAAGAACTAGGAAAGTTCGTCCTCCAGAAGCATCATCTGCTAGTAGAGAAGCGGCACCTACAGATTATGTAGAGTATACTCCTATTGATTATACTGACAATGATGTTGATCGTTCTACAAACTCTTAATAATATTAGGAATAAGGGGCAAGACAATTATAGCTAAACAATACTCGAACCTTTGTAGCACGGTTATCTTCTCTGGGATAGCCCTTCCTCATCCTTAATTAAGCCCCCTGTATTTTTATTGGCACTTCATTGGGCAAGTCAAGATAAAAATTTCTAGTTTCCTTGTTCCTTATTCCTTGTTACTGAAAAGCTAGTTTAATAGAAAGGTTTATAACTCAGAATTAGTATTTTTTGAAAGTAAAATCAATTATGATTCTCTGCAACAAGTAAGAATTGTTCCTCAGCTTAATTACTATGTTATGGAAGTGGTATACGAATCCGTTGAAGTGAAATTAAATTTTTCAGAATATGATGATGCTTGCTGTAGATAAGGGAAGTAAATAATTGGGGGACTGTAACATCAAATAAAAAAGGTTTTCAACCCTTAATTATTAACGGCGGATCAGTCAAATCAATCAATCAATTCTATAATAAGAAAAATGGTAAACTACAATCAGAATTAAAGGATCCTAAAAGTAGTGATTGAATCAAAAGATTATCGACAAAAAGAAATTTAAAGATTGATGATTATCTACATAAGACTAGCAGATATATTATTAATCGTCTGATAGAGAACCAGATAGGAATTTTAGTAATAGGAAATAACCCTAACTGGAAACAAGGTATAAATCTAGGTAAAAAAAATTAAAATTTTGTCCAAATTCATTTTTTTAAGTTAATTGAAAAACTAAAATACAAAGCCAAATTAGTAGGAATCAAAGTAATAATTAATGAAGAGAGTTATACTTCAATTGCTAGTTTTTTAGATTTGGACGGTTTACCAGTTTATCAAAAAGGTGTCAAATATAGATTTAGTGGATTACGAGTGACTTGAAGACTTTATAAAGCTTCAAATGGTCTCAAATACAGTGCTGATGTCAATAGAAATTTAAACATATTACGAAAAGCAGTCCCAAACGCTTTCAGCAATGGGATAATGGGTGTTGTAGTTCACCCCGTAATGGTTACCCTTAATCAAAACTAGGTCAAGGAATATTTTTCTATAGATTTGGTAACTATAACAAATATTGCTCAATGTAGCTGAATCATTTTGGTTGAAGTTATGATTTAGTTAAAGCTAATTAGAAATACCTTCTAAATTCATAATGATTTAAATTCCAATTCGGGCATCTACTAAAACTATTGATACTTAATGAATTCCGTAAATTCTAACTTATTGATGTTTAAGAATATTTGCCAGATATATCAATAAGTAGTTTAGGGAAGAGACAAGGTTCAACATAACTTTAATAAAAAATAAAAATTTTATTAATCAACTAACATCAGGCGTGATAAATTTTGGCTACAAATGTTTACTGCTGCTTATGAGTTAGGTCAAGAATATATATAATTGGCGACCTAAAGTCAGGGGAAATAGAATCTAGAATCAAGCCATTTTTTATTGTCTTTTTCTGTTAAGGATTTACTTTTACTTAAAGAGAGATTAAAATAAATATTTTGACGGTTCAAGCTTATTTGTAATATTGTTTTTCACGCTTGGTATAACTAAATAGTTAGCTATCTAAATTAGATTCCACCAAGAACAATGAATGTCAAATTTTTGCAAAAAGCTACATTAGGAATATTAGTAGTAGGGATAAAAATAGCTGTAAATTTAGCTAGCTTTTCTGCCGTCAATGCTCAAATAAGACCATATAAAACTATAAAAACTCGGCAGCAAAACCAAATAGAATCAATACTAGCTCTTAGTATAGAAGAACAAACTAATATTCGTGTTTATCAACAAGCAAATCAAGCTGTAGTCTCCATAGATACAGACAAAACAAATGGTAGCGGTACGATCATCTCTCGCGATGGAATGGTACTGACTAATGCTCATGTCGTGTCCCAAGGTGGTGTAGTACAAATCACTTTAGCAGATGGCAGAAAAGTCAAAGCAGATGTCATAGGTTTTGGTGAAAAAGGTTTAGACTTAGCAGCTCTAAAAATTAGAGGAGAAATAAACCTTCCTGCTATTAAAATAGCCCGTCCGGGTTTAACACAAGTAGGTCAGCGAGCTTTTGCTATAGGCAATCCTTTTGGTCGATTTAAAGGTACTCTTACCGTAGGAATAGTTAGTCGTATAGATCCAGCAAGAGGCTTGATCCAGACAGATGCAGCTATTAATCCTGGTAACTCCGGGGGACCATTATTAAATAGTGCTGGAGAACTCATCGGTGTTAATACTGCTATATTTACTCGTGGTCAATTAGGGGGTAATATCGGTATTGGCTTCGCTATCTCTATAGATCAAGTCCCGGAATTTCTCAAAGCAGTTCGAGAAGGACGAGCACCTCTAGTGGCTCAACATCAAAATCAGATATTTGATGAACACCTTGCTAAACAATTAGACTTTGATGCTCTAATAGAAATTAAAGGCAATTTAGATAGAGAATCTCATATATTGCCTGTAGACAATAGTTACTATGATCTTTATGCTTTTAAAGGTAGAGCAGGTCAACAAATTTCTATTGAGATGAGCAGTAATCAAATAGATTCTTACTTAATTTTATTAAACTCAAAAGATCAAGAATTAGCTCAGGATGATGATAGCGGAAAAGAGCAAAATGCCAGAATTGTAATTACATTACCAGAGGATGGAACCTATAAGTTATTAGCAAATTCTTATAAAGCAGGAGAGTCAGGAGAGTATGAGCTGAAAATTGAGGAAATTTCGCCCAGAATTAGACTTTTCTTTGAACAAGAAAGGATTAAACATTACATATAAATTGTCTAAAATTGTCTCTAGTATTTCTTATTAGGAATAGAATATAAACCAAAATTAATTAGAGATTTAGAGCCGATACCAAATCTGCCTAGTACGAGTGGGAATTTTTAAGTTGCAGCTATTGTTAAATAGTTGATTGAGGGATGGAAAAAGCCTACTTTCAGATCCGGATTTGATATAAACCAAAAATTAGGTACTCTTATTATATAGGCATGTACATATAGGCATAGGCATAGGAAGACATAGAAGAATGTTATAACTACGAACTGAAATAATTCCTAAACTTTTTGATTTAATAATTATTTGTGATTATTCCCTACTATACTAGTAGACTAGCTGGAGAGTTTAATTAATATATTTGAGGTGATTAATGCGTCAAACAAGATTTTGGGCGATCGCTCCTTTTTGTCTACTAACTATTCTGGGAAAACCTTTACTTTTCCCTGTATTTCCAATTCATCAGGCTGTTGCTAATTCTAGTTATATAGATAAAAGTTCAACGAAGTCTGAAATTTTAGCCCAGGATACTTCATCCCCAGAGGCAGAAGCAACCCCACTACTAGAAACTACTCCAACTCCAGAAGCCAGCCCAATACCAGAAAATACTCCAACTCCAGAAGCCAGCCCAATACCAGAAAATACTCCGACAATAGATACCAGCCCAATACCAGAAAATACTCCATCCACACAAGAACAAGAAGTAATTTTGCAGGAAAAAGGAACACTTAGTGATGGTGACTTAGTACTGCCATCTGATGAAAGTGTTTATGATGAATATACTTTTGAAGGTTCAGCAGGTCAAGTAATAACCGTAACCTTAGAAAGTCCTGATTTTGATACTTATTTAGCAGTTTTTAGTCCCACTGATGAACTACTTGGAGAACATGATGATATTAATAAAAAAAATACAAATTCTGAACTAACAATAACCTTAGAGATTACAGGTAAATACCGTGTAATAGTTAACTCCTACGATAAAACAGGTAGAGGTGAGTATAATCTGCAAGTAATTCAATCAGGGCAAACATCAGATTTTTGACGCGCTCCTAAGAACTTAGGTTAAAATACAACAAATTCAAACCTCACCATTTTTCTTTTTGCTATAGCAATCCCATTTTATTTGTGTCAAAAATCTTACCGCTTTTTGGGAATAGGGAATAGGCAATGCTCAATGGGCAAGAGTTTCAGAGTTGATTTCTAGTTTTTGAATTGTCGCAACCTATTTGGGATTGCTATATCTCTTAAAAGAAGTTAATAGGTTGCTAAGGACTGGCTGATTAAATCTCAAAGTATCTATAGATAAAGGGAAGTACCTTTTTGGATCGAAAAAAGTACAACCTTTTGAGCTTGAGGGACCAAAAAGTTAGCATTTTGGGGAGACCAGGGTAGAAAAATTAAGGGACAATTCTTCCTCCTACCTCCTCTATAATTCCCATTTATCCTAACTCCTAAGTCCGACTCGAATCTATTCTTAAATAAAGTCTGAAGACTAGGTATTAAGGATTAACCATCGAAAAAATAATATAAATAAAACTTGATTTTTCTAGCGCAAACCTAACCAAGAAAATAAATCTTGATGGGTAAATATTTCCAGTAATAATAAGATGACAAATCCTACCATTGCAAATCTGCCATTGATTCTTTCCGAGTAAATATTCCAACCAAAAGTAGGTTCAGGTTTCTTGGCAGTTATAACTTTTTGGGATGGTTCATCTGTGGATGGAGAAGTAAAATTTTCTGACATAATTATTGATTAGAGTTTTCTTGATATAGTTAGGACTTACACAAAGATACTAATTGTAGTGTAAATATCTGAAATAATTATCAAAAATACACGATATATGGAGGTAATATGTAAGCCCTGATAGTGTTTCTTAAATAGGTGAGATAGGCAAGTTTTCGATTTGAGCTAATAAATAGCAATTAATGAGGCTTGGTATATAGCCCTAAGCACAAATTCAAAGTAAAACCTACACTTTTTTTCAAGGTATGTTTCTATAGAAATGGGATTTAAATTATTACTTTACCACAGTTTTATTGTCTAAGGTTTTTACTCATTTAATTAGCGATCGCACAGTTTCAGTTCCCTCAGAAGGTTCAAAAATCAAAGAGGACTTACCCTTGGCCAACATCCTTAATCCCAAAGGCCCCAAACTATATAATCCTTAAATATCTCGAAAATAATTACCCATTACTTGAATACCAAATTTTCTTTTGTCAATCCAACCTCCACCCTTAGCCAAATCAATCAATACCTTTTGGTGGCGAATAGAATGACTAGCTTATTGGTGTTGACGGGTCAGAACTTATTGTTTAATCTTACCTATTTGATCCATAGCTGAAACTGCGATTGGGCAGACAAAATTACAATAATAACAGCGGGTACGACCCCAAGCCCAAGTAGGCATCTCCAAAAATACCAATTTTGGAATGGCGGTATAAGGTTTTGAGAACCTTTTCTGAAGATGTCTAGCAGTCTTAAGATTATATATATTTTTCTAATCTTTTCTCCATTTGGTCATCCCGCAAATCAGCTACCATTCTGTAAGCTTTTGCTAAGGTGTGTGGTCCAGCAAAGTATAGCCTTTTTTTCTTATTAAAGCGATTACAATTACTGAATATCCCAAAGATAGCGATAAAGTCCATTGTAGTTCAACAGTTCTGGATGTGTGCCTCGTTCAACCAATTTACCTTGATCTAAAACAAAAATCTGATCCGCATTGATCACTCCTTCTAATTGATGAGTAATCAAAATTATTGTATGCTTCCCTGCTAAAGCAGTAATTACTTGATTAATTGCATTTGCCATCTCAGGGGAAAGACTACTGGTAGGTTCATCTAATAGTAATATAGAAGGTTTATAAAGCAAAGAACGAGCAATAGCAATTCTTTGACGCTGACCACCTGATAATTTTCCTCCTCCTTCACCAACAATGGTTTGATAGCCTTCGGGGAGACTGAGAATAAAGTCATGAAGTTCAGCAGATTTTGCTGCAATGATCACTTCTTCTTCTGTAGCATCAGTCTTAACAATGGAGATATTGTTCATGATGGTAGTATTAAAAAGAAAAGTGTCTTGTAAAACTATACCTATTTGCTGTCGTAAAGATTCTTGGGTTACTTCTTTAATATCATCTCCATCAATAGTAATTTTGCCACTGCTAACATCATAGAAACGCATTAATAAGTTAAAAAGTGTACTTTTCCCTGCACCGCTAGGACCTACAAAAGCGACAAATTCACCTGCTTTGATGGTTAAATTTAGATTCTGTAATTGATGTTCGCATTCATATCCAAAGTATACATTTTCAAAAGATAATTGATGTTGAAAAGGTGATAGAGAATGAGCATTAACCATATCTACAATAGTAGGTTTTTCTTGCAATATTGCCTCAATTCGTTGCATGCCAACACTAGCTTCTATCCATCGTGTTAAGCGTACATTGACAAACCAACTTAATCTATCATATAGTCCTCGTGAAAAGCCCCAAAAGGCTAGTAATGTGCCAATAGTCATTTTACCTGAAACTACAAAGGATGTACCTACTCCCAAGACTAAAATAGAGATGAGATAAATGGAAAAGAGAGATAGTTGTTGAACAAGGGCAACAGCAAATAATCCTTCTGTATTCGTATCCTCAAGTTTTTTGAGTTCACTACTAAAAAAACCGTTAAAAATTGATTGTAAACCGTATCCATAAATGAGCATAATACCACGCACACCTTCTTGCAATGCATCCATCATTAGTGCTGTTTGTTGATTATTAGTTACTCCTGTTTGGGAAACGTATTTGATGCAAGATGCAAGGATTGGTAACATAAAAATTAGAGGCAAAAGACTAATTATGGCTAAATATAAGTTAACCTTAATCATAATTCCTAGAATAACCCCCATCAGGATTAATTCTCCGATGCCAAGAACAAATTCTTTGCCTATAGAACGTTCAATCATTTGCATATCGGTTGAAAAATGTGCTAATAGATCTCCTAACTTGGCATTTTTATGAAAATCTTGGGAAAGTATTTGTAAATGTTTAAATAAGTCATAACGAATATCATTAGCAATACGACTGGTAAGACGTGCAGCTACTCTTTCACCTAGTAGTATCAATGCAAGAGATAAAGGTAAGCCAACTGCTAATTTAATTACTGAATTGATCATGGTTGATGCACCTTCATCTACAATGATTCCTAATATTTGAGAAAAGAATAGTTGATAGGCTGATAAACTCATTAAGCAAATGCAACTAATAATACTGATAAACCAGTAAGGAGACCAATAGTTGCTCATATACTTGAGTACTATATTCAAGTCGTCTTTCAGTTTTCTGATGGTATCAAACCAACTATTTTCTTCTGTAGATTTTTCTGGTAATTCTATGACTCGATCTTTCCAAGGGGAGCGATCGCTATAGAGATCTTCTAGTTTGACTTTTGGTAATCCTATAACTAGGTTATATGGAGTTAACTTTTGAGTTAAATTCTTTTTAACTCGTGGCGTTTTTTCGGTAATATTAAGTTCAGTAGTTGTCTGTCTATCTTTGATATATTTACTAAGAATAAAACCACTAATAATGAAGAAAAAAAGCCCAAATAGATAAATTTCGTTAACGTTATTAATCATTTAATATTTACTAAAGTAATTAGATTAAAGTTTCAAGGCACAATAACTTAATTAAATCTTGATTAGACTTCTTGAAAAAGTGTCACTTGTTTCCCAATAAAATAAATTCTTATTAAAATTTTTATTAATTGATAATATTTTTGGTTGTTTCCTTTTCAATTACTTCCGCAAGAAGTATATTACTGAATATTGTTGGCTTTGCTGAATACAAGTACCAAAATAATATTTGATATTAAAACACTTTCCCCCTACCAATATCATATTGTGTTGAATACACCAAATAAAAACTTTGTGAACATGAGTGTTAGCCAATTTCTACGGGGACAAGCTTGGTCATAATCCATTATAATTATTTCTCTGTGCAAGAATTTATCTCAAACATTTAAATCTACTAGGCTAAAATTTAGTTTCCGGAGAGATTTATTCCATATTCCGCACTTCTTAACATTAATGAGATTTTCGTTACTAAATTAATGTAAAAACCTTTCAGCTTAGTAGTTTCATAAAAGATACTATTTGTCAATGATTGTTAAGATGAGCTGACCCTGTAGTCTTATCATATCCTTTTTTTGAGCAACGCTAAGATTTTTCTTTTCTTTTTTGACGTGCTATTTGACTAGCACGGCGCTTCATTCCTCGTGCTTGGCTATTTTCATGCTTTGTTGTTTCAAAGTTGGTTGTATTTGGATTTAAATAAGTTGCCAAGTCGCGAATTGTTGGGTAACTAAATAGATCAATTACCTTAAGATTAGGATAATCTAGTTGTAATAAACTATGTACTTTAATAACTAATAGAGAATGACCTCCGACTTCAAAAAAATTATCGTGGATACTTAAATTTTGAACATTTAATACCTGTTTCCAAATTGATAAAATTTGATGTTCAATTTCATTGCTAGGGAGTACATATGCTACATTAGAAGGAGTTATATCTATAATAGGTAAACTTTTACGATCTATTTTATTACTAGGTGTTTTAGGAAATTGTTGTAAGCTCACAAAAGCACTTGGAATCATATAATTAGGTAATTTCTGTTTTAAATAGTCACGCAATGTAGTAATTTTATCATCAGTGAGTTGAGGCGTAATATAAGCAATTAAACGTTGATCATTTTCTGATGTAATATCTATAACTACTACATCTTGAACATCAGGATTTTGTCTCAAAACTGTTTCAATTTCCCCTACTTCAATGCGAAAACCTCTAATTTTAACTTGATGATCAATGCGTCCTAAAAATACTAAACTTCCATCTTCTAAATATTTACAGAGATCCCCAGTTTTATATAATTTACCATCACCATAAGGATTATTTATAAACTTCTCTTGAGTTAGTTGAGGGCGGTTAAGATATCCCCTTGCTACTCCAACTCCTCCAATATGAAGCTCACCGGGTAAACCAATTGGTACAGGTTGTAATTCTTGATCTAATAAGTATGTTTGTGTATTAGTAATTGGTCGTCCAATGGGTGCATATTGATCATTAGGATTACATTTATGTACGGTTGCAATAACAGTAATTTCTGTTGGTCCATAAGCGTTAAAAAAATTTCGCTCTTGACTACAACTATCTAGCTGTAGCTCCTCCGTCTTTGAAGAGGTCGATAGGAACAATGAAGGATTTACTTTTGACTTCAAACTATCGCTTTTAAGCGATAGCTTGTAACCCCATTTTTCTACTAAGTCAGAACTACAGGCTTCTCCTGCTACAATGATGGTTTCCAATGCTGGTAATTCTTCAATAGGCATTACTGCTAAGGCTGAAGGTGTAAGATTCAGATGAGTAATTTTATCTTGACGTAGTCGCTCTATTAAGTTTATTCCGGGTAATAGGGAATATCTACTTCCTAAATATAGTTTTCCTCCTGCACCTAAAGCCATCATAATTTCCCAGATCGAAACATCAAAACTTAAGGAAGTAAATTGAAGAATACGACTATCAGAATTTAAGTTAAATATAGACTGTTGAAATTTAGCTAGGTTATATAGTCCAAATTGTTCGATCATCACTCCTTTAGGCCGTCCTGTTGAACCTGAGGTGTAAATTATATAAGCTAAATTAGAACCTTTCACTACTTTAGGTAAATTTTCTGTGCTTTTTTGACCTATTTCTTGCTCAATTTCCTCTAAAATAATTATTTTTCCTTGATATTTAGGTAATTGTTTTGTCAGGTTTTTTTGAGTTAATAAAAGATTAATATTAGCATCTTCTAGCATAAAACTGATGCGGTCGCTTGGATAAGTGGGATCAATGGGTACATAAGCTCCTCCTGCTTTCAAAATCCCTAAAATAGCAATGATCATCAAAAGAGATCGCTCTACACATAAACCGACTAAAAACTCTGGTTTGACTCCTAGCTCCTGTAAATAATAAGCTAATTGATTAGCACGAAAATTTAACTGATGATAAGTTAATTGTTCATGTTCAAAAACTATCGCTACAGCATCAGGAGTTGCCTTTACTTGTGCTTCAAATAAATCCTGAAAACATTTATTTTGATGATAATTTATTTGAGTATTATTCCATTGAATTAATAATTGATTTTTTTCAAGAGGAGAAAGGATTGATAATCTTGAAATAGACTCTTTTGGGTTAGCGACAATTTCTGTTAATAAAGTTTTCAAATGTTCGACCATTCGCTTGATCGTATTAACTTTAAATAAATCAGTGCGGTATTCAAAATGACCCACTAATCCTTCATAAGTTTCAGCTAATTGTAACAATAAATCATATTTAGCAGTACCATTATGAATTTGAATATTTTGATATTGAACTTGATTTAATTCTAATTGCTTATTAATATTTCGATTATGCAAAACAAACATCACATTAAATAACGGATGAGTGCTAATACTTCTTTCCCTGTAGAATAAAGATGTTGTATATACAGCTTCTACTAGTTTTTCAAAAGGTAAATCTTGATTATCATAAGCTTGATGAGCATTTTCTTTAACTTGAGACAATAGTTTTAAAAAAGAAGGAGATTTATCTTCAATTTCTGATAAATTAATCCTCATAGCTAAAGTATTAACAAAAAAGCCAATTAAAAGCTCAATTTCTTCAAGATTACGATTAGCGACAGGAGATCCGATAACAATATCTTTTTGTCCAGTATAACGATACATTAACACCTGAAAAGCAGTTAATAAAGTAATATAAAGAGTTGTTCCCTGTTCTTGACTTAATTGAACTAATTGTTTAGTTAAATTAGCATCAATTTCTACTGAGACAATATCACCTTTAAAATTCTCTTGAGGAGGATAAGGAAAATCTGTAGGTAATTGTATCATTTCAGGAGAATCTTTTAAAGTTGCTTTCCAATAATCTAATTGTTTAGTTAATATATCTTTTTCTAAATAATTACGTTGCCAAATAGTAAAATCAGCGTACTGAATAGGTAACTTCGGTAATGGAGAAGATTTCCCTTCACTAAAAGCAGAATATAATGTGATTAATTCCTGTTTTAAAATAGCTAAAGACCAACCATCAGCAGCGATATGATGTAGAGTAATAATTAGAATATAGTGAGGTTGATGATTTTGTAAGTCAATAAAAGGTAAAGTTACTGGCTGATCTCCTAAAGATAAAATAATTCCTCGTAACATAGAGTCTTTCTCAAGGTTAAAAGGTTTTGTCAATTCAGTAACAACTAAATCATTTATTTGATAACTTAGGTTTTCTGAATCAATATTACTTAAATCAATAACAGGCAAATTGATTTTAACTTGAGGACAAATTACTTGATAAGGAGTACCATTATCGGTACTAAAAGTAGTGCGTAAACTCTCATGACGGTTAACAATTTCTTGTAAAGCTTTAGCAAGAGCATTTAGATTAAGATTACCACTAAAAGCTAAAGTTAAATCTAAATTATAGGCGATACTACTACCAAACTGATCTAAAAACCATAATCTTTGTTGAGCAAAAGAAAGTGGTAGTTTATTTGGTCTTAAAACTGGTTGAATTTTCTCTGTAGTATTTTCTTGCTGATTATTCTCTAAATAATCTTCAATTGATTTAGTTAATTCAGCTATGGTTTGATATTTAAAAATACGCAGAATTGGTACTTGAGCTTGAAAAGCTGTATTGATACGAGAAATTACTTGAGTAGCCAATAAAGAATGACCACCTAATTGAAAGAAATTATCATAAATACCGATTTTTTCTTGATGTAAAACTTCTGACCAAATTTGAGCTAATTTTTCTTCAATGGGTTGACGCGGTGCCACGAATTTTTCTCTTGATAATAATGATTCAACCAATATTTGATTTTCTTCAACATCTCTTAAAAAAGGTAAATTTGCTAACTTTAATTCTGGATTTTCAACAATATTTTCTAATAAAATTACATAATTATCTAATATTTCTCTAATTATTTTTGTACTAAATAACTCTGTTTTATATTCTAAATATCCTGATAAATTTTGAGCTTCATTATATTCTAAAGATAAAAATAAATCAAAATTAGCTTTTCCCTGATCTAAATAATCTGCTTCGACTTCAATTTCTGGTAAATTTAGAAGTTGATCAGGTACATTTTGCCAAGCAAACATTACTTTATATAGTTGTTTTTGAACAAGATTTTGACATTCAGCTAACTTTTGCAAAGGTAAATCCTGATATTGATAAGCGTCTAAAACAACTTGATTAAGTTGATTAACTAATTCTGCAAAGTTAGAAATTTCTAATAATTGAGTGCGGAGGGGTAAAATATGATTAAAAAAACCAATTACCCCCTGAATCTTTAATTGATCACGTCCTGCTTGAATCGAAGAAATTATAATATCTTTTTGTTGAGTGTATTGATATAGCAGAAGATTAAAGGCGCCTAAAAGAATAATATATAAGGTGACTCCTTGATTGTCACTTAATACCTGAAGAGAATCACTTAAATGAGGGGATAATTCTATTGATTCCCGTTTACCTTGATAGGTATTTTTATAAGAACTTAGAGGTTGATCATAAGGTAAATTGAGTAAAGGAATATCTCCTGCTAATTGCTGTTGCCAATAATCAATTTGAGATTGTAATATATCACCTTGTAACCATTGTCTATGCCAGTGGGCAAAATCGGTATATTGTAAAGGTAAATCAGCTAAAGATGAGGTTTTACCTTCAGAAAAATCTTTATATAATGTTGAAAGTTCTTGAGTAAATACACTATGGGAATAACCATCATAAATCAGATGATGTATAACCATTAAAAGAACATATTTTTCTGCATCTAGCTGCAAAAGTTTAAACTGCCACAGAGGACCTTTTGCTAAATCAAATGATTTATTAATTGTCTCCTGAATAATTTGCTCAACTTGATTTTTTTGTTCAGCTTCTGAATTTTGTTGTAAATCAACTATCAATAATTTCCAATCAATATTATGGGTAATAATCTGAATAGGTTGGGAATTAATACAAGGGTAAGTACTTCTAAGAATTTCATGGCGTTTGATAATTTCATTTAGACTTTTTTCTAGTGCTATCACATTTAAAGAGCCATTTAACCAAAAAGCAAAAGGGAAGTTGTAAACCGTATTATCTCCTCCTAATTGGTTTAGAAACCAAAGACGCTCTTGTTCAAAAGAAAGATGTAAATTGTTTGTACGTTCAACAGGTTGTAAAGGTTTACCCTTACGGTAACTACTTAATAGTTTTTGAATAGCTTTCCATGAGGCTTTTTTGTTTTGATTTGCTTGAGAGTTCATTGCTTTTAAATTGTTATATAAAGAAACTGATTAAATTTTCTATTAATGAGATTTAGCACGAAGGTATGAAAAATCCAATTTTTTATACAATGGTAGCGAATTTATAAGAGTTTCATTCCTGAAAATATGGGTTTTGTGATTTTTTAATAATGGTGCAAGAAATGAGTGCTAGAATTCTTGCAAATTAGTAAGTCAAGTAGAATGTATCATATCTACCTTGCTAATAAATTATGATTTTAATAACACAGGTTTCTAGACTGTAACAAGCAGATAATTTATTTGAATAATCTAGTTTTATACATCTAGCTATTTCAGCTTTTAGAGATTATTAAGCTTAGTTTTTTAAGGTTCTTTGCTTTGGGTATTTTATAATTTATAATTATCTCAAAAGCCCATTTTCAACCAGGCGCAATATCTAAGTTAACATCTATCATGGTATTTTCCAATTATAACAAACTGTTGCCATTATATGTTGTGCAACTTGCCAAACCCAGAGTTTATCCCACTAAGTTAAATCTTGTTTCCAACAATTATATGTACCTTACCTAATATAAGTTTCTCCCAACTTAGTTTTTGTTGCTTCTTTTGAGTTTATTTGGATGGCTTTTTCCATAGATTCTTCATTCCAATTCATACCCAAGAAATTTTTTATTTTCACAAGATTATAGTTGTTTTAATAAAGAATTGAGACAAGTATTTCTTGCTATAACTGAGTTTCAGCAGAAAAAGTTTTCCAATATAATTTGAAATGACTATATCAATTGGTAGTACACTAATCAAGGGTGTTAGATAGGTTGTACCACGTTCGGGGACTAAGCACAATAAAGATTAGGTTTTCTCCTAAAGTATTAATCTAAGAAAGTTTATTTATACTATTTTTCATACGATTCCGTTATGCCTGACGATATTTTTTTTCAGCTAAGTTGTAAATTTCTGCCATAATTTTCACCCTTTCACGGGATTGAATTAAAGGAATATTTTTTACTGTACCAGCAATCACTTCTGCAAAAAAGTTTAGTTGATTGACATAATAATTCTGTGCTGGAAACTTAATTTTTTCTATTTGTTGAGTCTCAAGGTGGCAAATTTCCAGCTTCATGCTTTGTCCAAAATTAGGACGGAAAAAATTTTTGATATTAATGTTTACTTTTTCTAGTTCAATGGAGTGATGTGCTTCAAAAGGATGTTCAAAAGAACAATAAAATTCAGTTAATATATCTTGAGGAAAATTTAAACGAGCGCAAAAGTTTAAATCAATACCATTAAGTCTGTTAAACTCACATTGAGCGGAAATAGTTTCTGGTTGTAAACCTAAACAAATTTGAACAAGTTGAATCCAATAAGTACCGAGGTCAAAAAAAGCTCCCCCTCCTTTTTCAGGGGAAAAACGATAATTTTCAGAATTATTTTCTTCTTTAAAGTCAAGAGTTAAATTAGTTTTAATTGCCTTTAGTCTGCCATAATTTTTTGTGTCAAGAATCTCCTTTAGTTTTTGTTGCCAAGGATGATGTTGTACCATAATAGCTTCGAGTAAAGGAATATCATTTTCCTGTACCGATTTTTCTATTTCATCAAATTCTTCAAGATTAAGACATAAGGGTTTTTCTGCCAATACTGGTTTTTTAGCTTGAATAGATTTAATTACCCAAGGGGTATGAAGATGATTAGCTAGGGGTATATAAACAGCATCAATTTTATCACTTTCAATGAGAGTATCATAATCAGGAAATACTGTCTTGATTTGATAATCTTGTGCAAATTTTTCAGCGTTCAATTTATCTCTAGCAGCCACACCAAAAACTTCAATATTTTCTAGTTTTTGGGCAGGTTCAATAATTGCCTTTTTAGCAATATTCGCCGCCCCGATAATACCAATAGATAAGGGTTTATTCATAGTAAAATATATAGACTATTACAATAGATTATCATTACTTTTAAGATTAGAATAAAACCTTTTTATATTTATATTATAAAATTTTATCCCACCTACTGCCTTAAAAAGGGAGCAAATGTCAAAAAGGCAAATGGCAAATGGCAAAGGTTATTTTAAAAGTAGCTTGAACTACTAAGCTGTTAACTATAGCAATCCTAAATAGAATGATTAAAATTAATCATAATATTATGCAGGAATAGCCTCTAAAAAAAATATCATTTCATTAAGATGAATCCAACGTAAAGAAGTAAATCCTGATTCTTGCAAAAGTTGCTCAAATTCATGTTTTCTACGAAATCTAGCCCCAAACATTACCCATAAATTAAGACTTGCTAATAATTCTGATGTTGATATTGTATCAAATAAAATGAAATCTAAAATTAATAATTTACTTTCCGATGGCATTACATTGTAGCAATTCTTGAGAATTTCTTTGACTTTTTCATCATTCCAATTTAATAAAACACGGGAAATTAAATAAATATCTCCATTTTTAGGAATAGTTTCTGGCTCAAAAAAACTACCTGTAACTAAAGAGCAACGCTCACTAACTCCAGCATCTGATAAAAGATTTTCAGCCCCAACCATTGCTTGTTCTAAGTCAAATACTGTAGCCTGTAATTCCGGAAATTGTTGTAATAATAAAGCACTTAAAGCTCCTATATTGCCACCAATATCAATAACATGACCTGAAAATTTATAATTCTTTTCAACCTCTAATGTAGCTAACCAAGCTTGGGTAGTTTGTTCCATAAAACGGTTAAAAAGAAGATTTTGTTCAGAGTTTTGGCGAAAGTAGGAAAAAATGTCTTGCTCATAAACTTGTTCAAAAGCAGTTTTTCCTGTTCGTAAACTGTTTGTTAATTCTCCCCAAGCTTTATAGCCATAATCATGATGAGTTAATATTGGTATAACGGAATTAGGTGTATCAGGGCATAAGCGTAAACCTTCTGAGCTTAATTTATAATAGTTTTGCTCATCTTTTTCAATTAAATTGAGAGTAATAGCAATTTCTAAAAGATGTTCTAAGATAACATAATCTACTTTTAATGCTTGTGCTAGTTGGAGTGAATTTTGAGAACCTTGTTGTTGTAAATATTCAGGTATTTTCAAATGATATAAGCTAAAAATAGCTTGACTAAGTCGGTAGGCACATAAGCTATCATCTAAAGAAAGATAAGTAAAGCTTTTGTAATTATTAAGCTGTGAAGACATTAAAAACTCCGTTATTTATAGTAGATTAATTAGCTTTGATTTGGCCGTACTCTATTTGGCTCTGGCTATAAATATAATTTAACTACTCCTAGAAGTGTTGAGTTTAGTTGTACTACGGGGATATATTTTCTCATATTGATTCTCCCCTTGATTTAAGATATTTTTGGATTAAATAATATCGGTTTTACAGGAGTAATATTATCTGCTAAAAATTCCATATCTTCTAATTTTCCATCACAATATAATGCTAAGTCGCAACCTGCTTTTAATGAGCGATTAACTTTGGTGACTAAATCTCCTGATAAAGCTTTCATAGTTAAGTCATCAGTAACTAATATACCTTCAAAACCAATTTGCTTACGGATAATTTCTTGTATAATAATGGGTGAAGTAGTAGCACAATTTTCCGAATCAATAGCAGCATAAATAACATGAGCGCTCATTGCCCAAGTAACAGATTTGGCTAAAGTTTTAAAAGGTAAAAAATCACGTTCAGATAATTCTTTTAGAGATGTCTCAACCACTGGTAAAGCTTCATGACTATCTACTAAAGCACGACCATGACCGGGGATATGTTTAATTACAGGTATAACTCCCTCCTCTTGAAAACCTTCAATTACAGCTTTAGCCATTGTTATAATTTCTGAAGGTAAATTACTATAAGCTCTTGTACCAATTACTAGATCAGCTTCAGGTATAGGACAATCAAGTACGGGAGAACAATTAACATTAATACCAATGTTTCGTAAATCTTGAGCTATGTGTTTGGCATCTATTTTTGCTCTATGTGCAGCTTCCCTTAGATCATTAGTTTCTTGAAGATAAGAGGAAGCAGAAGGCGCAACCCACCAATGGGGCGGCTGTAAACGAGTAACTCGACCTCCTTCTTGATCAATTAAGATGGGAATATCTTTTTGATTAATACATTCTCTCAAAGCATCAGTTAATTGTTTAACTTGAGTAGGGTTTTCACAGTTGCGTTGAAATAGAATAAAACCAGCCGGTTGAGAGCGAGTAAATAATTGTCTTTCAGCTTCAGATAAAGTTGTTCGAGCTAGTGAAAAAATTATAGGTAACATATCTGTTTGAGAATTGAACATAAGAAAGAGTATTGGAAAACTTTAAGATCTCCCTAAATTGTCCTTCTATCTCCCTTGGTAAGGGGGAAATTTAAGGATATAGCATTGGTTTGACGGAGACTTTCCGTTACATTAACCCCTTTTTAAGCTATCCCTTATTAAGTATCTCCTGGAACCCCTTGAAACCATCAGAGTAGCTTTTCAGGCAACAGAACTGGCAAAAAAATCCAGAACTGAACCCTATTGACCTATAACCAGTATCTTTTGTCAAGTCTGATGTTAAGAAATATGCTTAAACAGTTATGCTTTATAAGGGAGCAAGGGGGAATCAAAATTAGCTCTTAATATTTGTCAAAAATTATCTCTAAAACTTAAGAATATTGCCAGCTAAAAGCTAATAGTAGATATTCTATTTAGTTAGATATTAGAATGACATTTTTGTATTTTGCAATTATTTCTTTGACTATATAGCAGTCCGCGCATAGGTTGCGATAAATCAAAAAGTAAATTAAACTTTTGAAACTTTTGCCTATTATCTGTTCCCTGTTTATTATCTCCTAAAAAGCAGTAGGATTTTTGCGCCCGA
This sequence comes from Trichodesmium sp. MAG_R02, assembly GCA_023356605.1. Taxonomy (GTDB): domain Bacteria; phylum Cyanobacteriota; class Cyanobacteriia; order Cyanobacteriales; family Microcoleaceae; genus Trichodesmium. Next base: position 23,705 of record JAKQYE010000007.1, read on the forward strand.
TCACTCATAGGATTGCTATAACTGATTTAGTAAACCTAATTATTGATTTCTTTGAGTTCCCATTCACCTCCTTCTGTTATTTTTAGTAATTGCTGATGATATTGTTTTAAAGTATTTCGGTGCCCTACGCTAATATAAGTAGTTCCACCATTTAATAATGTTTGATAAAGTGCTTTCTCATTGTCAACATCCAATGCACTTGTCGCTTCATCTAAAATTACATAGAGGGGTTTGCTAACTAAAATTCTGGCAAAAGCAACTCTTTGTTGTTCTCCTAAAGAAAGAATTTTTTCCCAGTTTTCTTGAGCATTTAATCCTCCCTTAAAACGACTGATTAAATTAGGTAAGTTAACTTTTTCTAGAATGAGTTGTAATTGATCATCGTCAACTGTATTAGTAAGGTTAGGATATAATAATTGTTCTCGTAATGTTCCTACAATCATATAAGGACGTTGGGGCAAGAATAACATTTCTTCGAGTTGAGGATGTTTAATTGTTCCTTTTCCTGAAGTCCACAATTGAGCGATCGCCCTTAAAAGAGAACTTTTTCCTAAACCACTACTACCCATAACTAATAGATTATTAAAAGATGACACAGAAACCGATAAATCTTTGATTAAAATTCTCAAAAAATCAGGAGTTTTTAAGGTTAAATTTTGGAGATTAATTTGAGAATAATTTTGATAATCAATATGAGTAATTTCTAAGGAAAATTCTTCATCAATTTCTGAGAGTCTATCTAGATTATTACAAGATTCATGAAATTCCGCTAAACGGTTAATACTTGCCGCATATCCTGTAATCTTTTGAAGTTGATTTACCACAAACGCAAGAGCAAAGAAAAGTGCGGCAAAAGCATAATCAGCTTGAGTAAATTGTCCAAATTCTACTTCACCTTTAAAGTAGAGAGGAGCTATAATAAAAAAGGGAAATAAAAGAATGATATATTCATAGGTTTTTTGAAATAAATTAATAAAAGATTCCCAGATAATCAATAAATTGAAATTCTTAATAGCATCTATTAATCTATGATTAACTTGTTGATTTTCTAGTTTTTCTCCTCGATAAAAGGCAACTGATTCAGCATTTTCTCTAACTCTAATTAAACTATAACGAAAGTTGGCTTCTAAGCGAAATTGATTATAGTTAACCCCAATTACTCGGCTTCCCATAATCAGGGCAATAAAAGTTCCTGAAATAGCATAAATTAATAATCCTAATGCCAATATTTTAGAGATGCTATATAAAACAGTAACAAAAGAAAACAGGGTTATAATCGAGCTTAAAAGTTGTAAAAGCAGATTTAAAGTGACAGCAGTAAAAGAATCAATATCTTCAGTAATCCTTTGATCGGGATTATCTAATTCTAAATTAATTGAATTATTAAGTTTATAGTAATTACGTTGATAAAAATAAAGATTAAGGAAACTTTTTGCCAACCATTCTCTCCACATTAAGCCTAATTTATTCTGAGAATAATTATAAATAACAAAAATCGGGATTGCGATGATAAAAATAATTCCCAAAAATGTTAAATTTTGCCAGAAAACTTCTTCATTTCTTTGATTTAAAGCAGTAGTTATGAGTCTAAGTGCATAACTGATGAGAACTTTAATACCTGTTGTGGCAAATAATAAAAATAAAAGTAAACCTGATAATGACCATTGTGCCCATCTTTTTTTGAGCTTATGCTTTTGAGATCGAAAAATTAAACTACTTACAAACAATGTCCCAACAGCAATATAAGGAATAGGAGAATTTAATAAGTTATGTACTTGATCAATTAACTCTGAAGCAGACTGACTAAAAAAATTTGGAAAAATAGCTTCTGCTAAAAATATTAATCCAATCGTTAAGAAAAATATAATGGCAATAATAGCAAGTAATAAAACCAAAACTAAGCAAAAAAATACTTGTGTTTGTCTAGGTGCAACTGGAAAAAAGTAAGGTTGTGCTATTTTGATCAAACGTAACCAGAGTTTTCTATCAAATTGAAACTGATAAGATTTTGTCATTTTTTTTATATTTTATATTAGATCTCTTGCATGACTTTTTTTATGGTGCAATATTAAAGTAAAAAAAGTACGTTTCTCCGAAATTAATTGCTAATATTTGTTATGAAACAATATCAATATTCCTATATTATTTATTGAGGAATGGGTTATCTTCTAGGTATTTTGAAACTTCTCATATATATAAAAAACAAAAGCTAAATGTGAGTTAACATTATAATTCAGGATTACTATAATATTGGGATTAAACTTAAAAATACAGCATATTTTGGAAAAATTAGGTAGAAGCTAGAATAGTCGAAGTATTGTGCTTAAGGCATCATAACAACGGGAATAGCTGTAAAATTGGTTATATAGCAATTCTATGAGTGATCGGGCGCAAAAATCCTACTGCTTTTTAGGGAAAAGGAAACAGGGAACAGAGAATAGGTAAGAGCTTCAAAAGTTTTATTTGCTTTTTGATTTATCGCAACCTATTTAGGATTTCTATATTGTTTCTAAATATGTAAATCAAATCAATCCACATGGTATAAAACGGGAAATATAGTTATTTTAATAAAGAATTGAGACAAGTATTTCTTGCTATAACTCGCGTTTGGTGCAGAAAAAGTTTTCCAATATAATTTGAAATGACTATAAGATTAATTATAGCTTGCCAACAAAGTCTATTTATGGTGAGTATTAAATAATAGGTGATAGGTAATAGGTAATAGGTAATAATTTAAAACTTGATATTGATAGCAATTTTAGACTTTAGTCATTAAATTTTCTTCATGTTATGTGTTTTAAACATTCTTGTAGACACTCACCCAAATATTGTACATTCGGCTCTTTATTCATAGTAATATGATTTCCCGGAATACTATAAATTTCAATACCTTTTTCTGCTAATCCAATCCAACCATGGGCAGGAGTTTTAGCGTTAAATTCATCTCTTTGACGTGCCAAAAAGAAGTGTATTTTTCCCCCATAAACAGAAGGTTGATAATTACGCATCGCACGAAGATTAGCTTTAAATAATTGAAGCATAATTTTAAGCTCTTTTCTGCTCTTAAATTTATCTCCACTATTTCGTAAATAAAAATCAAGTTGTTGCTCTTCATCTAATGAGTCAAAGCCTTTAAGGTCAAGATTATTTCCTACCTCTAATAGATAGAATAAAATATTGGAAGTTTCATCAAATTCATAAGGCATATTATCAGGACTTGGAGTATCAATCAAAGCCAGAAAAGCAACGGTTTCTCCTTGACTAATTAATTCCTGTGCGATCGCAAAGGCTAATGTACCACCAAAAGAAGTTCCTCCTAAATAATAAGGACCGTGAGGTTGAAAAGACTGTAAAGCCTCAGTATAAACCTCGACCATTTCTGGGATAGTTCTGAGGGGTGCTGCTTCTCCTTCTACTCCTTGGGCTCTAATACCGTAAATAGGTAATTGTGAGTCAAGATGATGGGCCAACTCACGATAAAAATAAACATGGCCTCCCACTGGGTGCATTAAAATTAGAGGTTTCCATGTTGGATTTCCTGCTTGAATTTTTACTACTAAATTAGGGAAAGAAGTTTCTGTGTCTAGTTGTTGATTTTTTTGATTAATTAATAAAGTTAATTCTGCAATGGTTGGAGCTTGTAATAAACTATGAGTATCCAAATCTATATTTAATTGGGTGTTTAAAAGGGTTATTAATTGAGTAGCTAAAAGAGAATCACCTCCTACTTCAAAAAAGTCTGTATCAACAGAAAGATTGCTTATTCCTAAGCATTGAGTCCAAATTTGAGCTATTTTTTGTTCAAAGGGAGTAAACTCTCGTTTTATATCAGTCTTGCTAATATTTGTGTTGGCGACAGTTGCTGGAGAAAGAGTCCCTTTTGCTATTTTTTCTGGGGAAGAAATTGCTTGAGGTAGGGGTCTAGTGACATCGATCCAGTATCTTTGTCTTTCAAAGGGATAAGTAGGCAAAGGTAAACGATAGCGTTTTTCTGAACTATAAAAGTTATCCCAATCTACCGAAACATTATTTGCCCATAATTGTCCTAAAGTTGTTAAAAGTTGAATTTTTTCTGCTTGATTATCTGTTTGTCTACTTCTTGGCAAACTAGACAAGGTTTTTAAATTAGGAGACTTGTCTGGATGTTGTTGCGTTAAGGTTGAGAGGGCTGAAGAAGGACCTACTTCTAAGAAAATATCTCCTTTCCATTGAAATAATGCCTGTAAATTATCCTTAAATTTTACTGTATGGCGAAGATGACTTACCCAATGATTAGGCTCCGTAGCTTGTGCTTCGGTAATCCAAGTACCTGTAAGGTTAGATAAGTAGGGTAATGTGGGAGGATTTAGCTTTATCTTTTTTAGATAGTTTGCAAAAGGAGCTAAAATAGGTTCCATTAGATGAGAATGAAAACCATGAGAGGTATGAAGCTGACGACAGCTAATTCCTTGATTTTCCAGCTTTTGTTGTAAATTTTTAATCTCTTCATGACTGCCACTTAAGACACAACGATTTACCCCATTAACCACTGCTAAAGATAAATCTGGAGTTAACCAAGATTGAACAGATTCGGCTGACATTTTTACCGCTAACATAGCACTAGAGGGTAAAGATTGAATTAATTTTCCCCTGAACGTGATTAGAGAGAGGGCATCTTCCAGGGAAAAAACTCCTGCTAAACAAGCAGCTACATATTCACCGATACTATGTCCTAACATAGCTTGAGGTTTAACTCCCCAAGACATCCAAAGTTTAGCAATAGAATATTCTACAGCAAATAAAACAGGTTGAGTTATGGCAGTTTGTTGAAGTTGATTTTTATTTTCTGGATGATCACTATAAAGTAAAGAACGTAAATCTTTTCCTAAATGGGATAACAATATTACTGCACACTGATCTAAAGTCTCTCTAAATACAGATTCACTATTGTATAAACCCCCAGTCATGTTCAGGTATTGTGAGCCTTGTCCGGGGAATAAAAATACTACTTTAGGCTCTTTTTCCGTTATGGTTTGAGTGTATAAGTTTTCTGGAGTGCTTAACTTTTCCACTGTATCTTTTATATCTTTACTAACTAATAAACGCCTATGAATAAAGCTTTGACGACCTTTATTTAAGGTATAAGCTACATCAGGTAAAAATAACTGAGAATTTTGCTCAAGGAATTTTGCTAAATTATAAGTAGTAGAATCTAAAGCCGTAGCTGTTTTGGCTGATAAAGTGATTAATTGTAAAGGACGAGAGGAACTACTAGGTTTTCTTTGAGGAGCTTCTGTTAAAATAACATGAGCATTAGTTCCACCAATTCCAAAAGAACTTACTCCTGCATAACGTGGTTTATTTCCTTCTACTTCCCAGTTTTTTAAATGCTTATTAACAAAAAAAGGACTATTCGCAAAGTCAATTTTAGGATTAGGAGTTGTATAATTAATACTAGCAGGAATTTGACGATATTTAAGAGCTAATACCGTTTTAATTAAACCTGCTATGCCTGCAGTAGTATCAGCATGACCAATATTAGTTTTAACTGAAGCGATAGCACAATAACCATGACGTTGTGTATGAGTCTTAAAAGCTTGGGTAAGTGCCTCGATTTCAATGGGATCCCCTAAAGCTGTACCTGTACCATGGGTTTCAATATAACTTATGTCATTTGAATCAATACCAGCTGCACTTTGAGCTTCTAAAATCACATCGCTTTGACCACTAACACTCGGTGCAGTATAACCGATTTTGTCACTACCATCATTATTAATGGCAGAACCTAAAATAACCCCGTGAATAGTATCACCATCTTCCAAGGCTTCATCTAAACGTTTAAGTAAAACCACTCCTACCCCACCACCGACAACTGTACCTTGTGCTTTTGCATCAAAGGCACGACAATGACCATCAGGAGATAAGATCATACCTTCTTGATACAAATAGCCTTGTTTTTGGGGTAAAAAAAGTGAAGCGCTTCCAGAAACAGCAAGATCCGATTCAAAATTTAACAAACTTTGACAAGCAATATGTACTGCTACTAATGAAGTAGAACAAGCTGTTTGTATAGTAACAGCAGGTCCTTTTAAGTTTAATTTATAGGCAGTATGAGTAGCTACAAAATCTTTTTCATTGAGAGTCATTAAGCGGTATTCTCCCACAGTAGCTAATAACTCTTGCCAATGAGGTTTTAAATAGTAACGTTGATAAGTATTATTTGTTATACCTGCATAAATACCAATACGACTATCTGTTGTAGTGGGAGGATAACCTGCTTGTTCTAATACTTGCCATACAGTCTCCATGAACAGTCTTTGCTGTGGATCACTAATTTGTGCATCACGTCCATTCATCTCAAAAAAGTTAGCATCAAAACTATCAATATCCTCAATGAATGTACCTGCTTTGACATAATGAGGATTTTGTAATAATTCTGGATCAACTCCGTTACTTAATAATTCCTGATCAGAAAAATTAATTATTGCTTCATGTCCATGTTTTAATAGTTCCCAAAACTCATCTATATTAGTTGCACCCGGAAACCTTCCGGATAAACCAATAATAGCAATTCCCAATGATTCATTTTCATTCATGAGTAAAAATCCTGATCTTTAAGAGAATATAAATTCTTATAAACTGGTTTACCAGACTTAATTATTCTAAAATAGGCAAAAATGTCAAGAATAGTATAGTATCTAGAAATATAAAACTCAAGCATACCAAAGTTGTTTAGAATAGATGTAAATACTTCTACTTATCTCTATTCTAAACAAGTAGTAAACCATGGTTTATTGATAAGAACCTCTCAGTTTATTGACAAGATGCCTTTGGCCTGCCCCCTAAAAGATTAAATTTTGTTTCAATATCTCAAATAAAAACATTATCTGGTATATTCATTGGGTATGGCTAAAAGTCTACCTTCTCAAACAAAGAAGCTATTAATATATGCACCCTAAAACAAATATTAAGTTTGACCAAGAAACATTTGAGAGAATGAAGCGAGATATTGCACTACTCTCGAAAAGCCATCGAGGTAGAACAACTTCTCCTACCTACGCTACTAAACTACCAGAAGAAATTGGAGTTCAATTAACCTACCGTTGTAATCTAAGATGTGATACCTGTTTTCAATGGAATGATCAAGGATTTTTTCACCATCTTAATAAGGCACAATTACGGGGTGAATTAGATGTCTCTGTATTTGAAAAAATCCTTAGTGAAACTACAGAAGCTAAATCTAATTTGTATCTTTGGGGTGGGGAACCCTTAGTACATAGAGACTGGGCTGAAATTTGTAACCTGATTGGTAAAGATCCTCGTTGGACAGTAATTTGTACTAATGGATTACTAATTGAAAAAGAATTAGACTCTTTATTACCCATCTCCGAACATTTAGTATTATTAATCAGTGTAGATGGTTTCAAAGAAGATAATGATGCTATTCGAGGTAAAGGCACATTTGAGAAAGTTCTTAAAAATATAGATCTAATTCAGTCCTTACAAAAAAGAGGTGAATTTAAAGGGAAAGTTTCTTTAAGTACGGTTTTAAATGGTGAAATTGCACCTAGACTTTATGAGTTTGTGGCATACTGTGAAAGTTTAGAAATAGATAGTCTTTATCTAGTTTATCCTTGGTATATTCCTAAGAAAGTAGCTTATAAAATGGATGAATATTATCAAACTAATTTCAGTTGGTTAAATCCTTTACCTACTTATACTACTCCTAGTTGGCATTCTTATACTTATCATGTAGATCCTGACAAAGTAAGCATATTACGTCAACAAATTGAGAAAATTAACGATCGTTATTGGAATATACGAATTAGATATCAACCTGCTTTAGAAGCAGATGAATTTTCAGCGTTTGTTGGTGGTAGTGATCAACCAGGACAACGCCGAAAACAATGTCTTTCTATCTCTAATCGCATGGATGTATTGGCTGATGGTAGTGTCAGTTCTTGTAAACTATTTCCTGAGTTTAGTGTAGGTAACCTATATGAGAAAGGAGTAGTAGAAATTTGGCACAGCGAAAACTTTAAGAAAGTTAGGGAAACTATTCATGGAAGTTTAACTCCCATTTGTTCTAAATGTGTATTGCTCTATCGTCATGGTATTTAATTCCTATGAGTATTCTTTCTTAATTATTCAATGAAAAAAATTGTACAATGAAAATCTTAGGAATAATCGGGCGTTCAGACATTCCTACGGCCCATGACGGTTCTGCCGCTTTAATTATCGATAACAAGATTAAATTTGCTATTGAGCAAGAACGTTTAACCAGACATCGTTATGCAGAAGGAGAAGGTGCTGCGGATGCAGCTCAAGCTTGTTTAGAACAAGCTAGGCTTCAACTGTCGGATATAGACTATATTGCTTATGGTTGGCTCGAAGACCTCAAGTCTGGAACTAAAGTTTCCCAAGAAATAACGGTTTCCGATGAACTCACACCCATTATTTTACCGCCAAAACAATTTGGCTATAAAGATCCTCCTCCGATTAATTTTGTACAACATCATCATACTCATGCGGCAGTTACATTTTTTACCAGTGGATTTGATAGTGCAGGTGTACTGGTAATTGATGGACAGGGGGAAGGTGTAGCGATCTCTTTATTTCATGCTCAAGGGGATAAAATTGAACCGATAGAAACTTATCCTGTGATTAATTCTATGGGAATGTTCTATGGTGCAGCCAGCGCACGTGCTGGATTTGGTTGGCATCCAGGACCAGGTAAGTTAATGGGTTTAGCTCCCTTTGGACAAATTAGACAGCCCATTGACTTTAAATTTGACCCAGATACAGGGCATTTTCTACTACCAGCACCTATACAAAAAGCTATTAATGAAAGTTCTACACCTCCAACAGCTGATGATGTAGGAATGTTTTGGGTACATTATTTTGAAGATTATTTTTTCCCTTATAGACAAAATTGGGATACTTATAAAAGTTATTATGATGCTACTAACTATGTTGATTTTGCTGCTTCGGTTCAAAAAACCTTAGAAAACCTTGCTCATAATCTAGCCTTGCGTCTCAAAAAATTGACAGGAGAAAAAAACTTAGTATTAAGTGGTGGCTGTGCTTTAAATTGCAATATGAACTCCATGTTAAGTGAGTCTAAGCTTTTTGATAATCTTTACGTATTTCCGGCCGCTAATGATGCTGGTTGTAGTATTGGAGCAGCTTTAGCTTTATCTAACACCATAAAATCGCCAAAAATCTCAGTCAAAAGACTCATATCTCCTGGTTTCGGCCGTACTTATACAAATCAAGAAATTATTAAAGCCTTAACTAAATTTGGTTTTCAAGCCGAAAAACTTTCTGATGAGGAAATTGTGGATCATGTTGCTCAAGATTTAGCAGACAATAAAATTATCACTTGGTTTAGAGGTCAAGATGAATTTGGACCTCGTGCCTTAGGAAGACGAAGCTTTTTATCTAATCCATCTCAAAGAGAGACTTTAGGGCGCTTAAATAAAATTAAAGGGCGAGAAATGTGGCGACCTCTAGCACCTAGCATTTTAAGGGAAAAAGCGAATTTGGTTTTAGAAGGAGATCTAGAACCTGGTTTACACCGTTATATGTTAGGAATAGCGATCGTTAAATCAGAATGGCGTTCTAAAATTCCTGCCGTTGTTCATGTTGACTTTTCTACTCGTTCTCACCTTGTAGAAAAAGAACAAGATGGTATTTATTGGTCACTTATTAATAAATTTTACGAAACGACAGGTATTCCTTTAGTCTGTAATACCTCTTTAAATATAGCTGGAGAACCTATTGTTCATAAACCAGAACAAGTTTTAGAAATTTATACCAAACAAGATGATGTTCAAACTCTTGTTATTGAAAACTTTTATCTAACTAAAACTGAGAGCTTGTACAATCCCAATTTATCGTCTTAAACTCAACAGTATTGAGCAATGGCTACTAGATACGACAAAGGTTGGGTTAACTTTCTGGGAGGTATTTATTTGGTAGCCTCAGTCATTTTTATTAGCATAGCGATCGCCATCGACCTGAGCCATACAATACCCATTTTATCAAATATTTAATTGATGACACGCCCTATGTTATAATAGTTGACATCATGCAAATTTCTTTAGTATTATCAACTAAAAATAGAGTCAAAGAAGTTGGAGATTTTCTTAAGTCTTTAGCATCCCAAATTTATCAAAATTTTGAACTTATATTGGTTGACCAAAACTTAGATAATTGTCTAGAAGAATTAGTTAAAATATATAGCAAAAAATTCCCTATTTTGCACCTCAAACAATCACAAAGTGGAGTATCACGAGGACGTAATTTAGGAAGGTTATATATTAAAGGTTGTCTTGTAGCTTTTCCTGATGATGATAGTATTTATCCTCCTGAAATATTAACTCAAGTTGTTGATTTTTTTCACAATCAACCTAATTATGATGGTGTTATTGGTAGAGTTTATGAATTAGAAGAAGATCAAAATGCCTTTTTATATTGTGGTGATGATCATTCTGGTTTAGTTGATCTCGAAAGAGCATTAAGTATTGGTATTACTCATGCAATGTTTTACCGTTCTTCAATGGTTAAGACAATTATGTTTGATGAAACTATGGGACCAGGTGCTGGTACTTCTTGGGGTTGTGGGGATGATATTGATTATTTATTCCGTTGTATTAATGCAGATTTAAAAATTTATTACAATCCTCAATTAATTGTACGCCATCCTAACCCTTTTAAAATCTATAATTTTCCCCAATTGTTAAAACGAGAATATCACTATGGTAGAGGTAATGGTTATTTAATGAGCAATTATTTCTCTAGAAACTTTGTCATCAATAAAATTCTCCAAGATATTCCCTATATATTCATTACCTTGTTTCAAGGTCAATGGAAGTATTGCGCCTATATTATGGCTACAATTTGGGGAATGTCTTTAGGATATTGGGATAGTTTTAACCAAATCATAAAAACTCAAACAAACAACATTTAATAATTAAGTCGTTATGAAATTTTCATTAATTGTTGCTACCAAAAATAGAGTGAGTGAAATTGAACGATTTTTGAGTTCACTTATTAATCAAAATTATCAAAATTTTGAAGTAATTATAGTAGATCAAAACCCTAATGATTGCTTAGAAAATATTGTCAAAAAATACAGTCAAAAATTCACTCTTAAACACGTGAAACGGACAAAACAGGGTACATCAGGGGCTCGTAACCAAGGACGTTTATTAGCAGAAGGAGATATTATTGCTTATCCTGATGATGATTGTCTTTATCCCCCCAATTTTCTCCATCAAGTTGCCCATTTTTTTCACAAAAATTCAACTTGGGATGGTTTAACAGTAAGAGTTATGGATATAGAAAGCGATCAAGATGCTTTTGATTATTCCTTACAAGAATCTAGAAAAGTTGATGACTTGACAGGTTGGAGTTTAGGTATTGGTCCTTCAATAATTTTACGTTCTCATCTTGCCCAAAAAATAGCCTTTGATGAAGAAATGGGACCAGGTGCAACTTGGGTAGGAGGAGAAGATACAGATTATTTATTACGCTGTCTTGACAGTGGGGCCAACATTTATTATGACAGTCAATTATTTGTCAAACATCCCAGACCATACAGAATCTATAATTATCATCAATTAATTCAGCGAGAATTTACTTATGGACGGGGTTTTGGCTATTTATTAAAAAAACGTAACGTACATAATTCAATTGTATATCAGCAATTGTGGCAACCTATAACTCTAGGAATAAAATACACTTTATCTGGTAATTTTAAATATGCCTTACCTTGTCCAGGAATGGTTATTGGCAGAATTTTAGGATATTGGGAAGGAACAAAAAAATTTGCCGTTGCCAAATAAGACTACAAGGAAGCAAAAAGCAAAAAAGAAAGAGAAATAGTTTTAAAACCAAACCTACATTATTTTTCTACTTTTATTCACTAACACCCAAAATTTAGCAAAAAAAGGAAAATGAGTTTAAAATACGTTCAAATTGAAACTATTAGCACTTGTAACCATAAATGTTATTTTTGTCCTGTATCTATGGATAAACGGCAAAAAAGTACTTTATCAATGGAAAGTGTAGAAAAGATTATAGAAGGAATCAAAAAATATCCCATTGAAACTATTACTTTGAGTGGTTTTATGGAGGCAACTTATGATCCTAAACTGGTGGAAAAAATTACAGTTATACGTAAAGCAGGCTATGAAGTTTCTATTTATAGTAATGGATCTGGTTTGAGACCTTCATTAACAGATCAACTCCTAGAATTAGGTGTTAGTAGTTTTACCTTTAACCTTTCAACTTTAGATGAAGCTCAATATTATCAAACTAGAGGAACAAAAGATTTAACTAAAGTTTTACCTAATTTGGATTATTTATTAGCTCAAAAAGCTATACAAAATAATCAAACTCAAGTCACTATTGTTGTAGTAGGGGCTTTAGATGAGCGTCATGCTGAAAATGTAAAAATGATTCGTCAAAGATTTGCTAATACAGCAGTTTCTAATATTTTTATCATTCCTATGGTAGAGTTCGCAGGCAAAAAAAATCAAGGATTATTACCGGTACCCTTAAGACATGAAAAATTACAAGGTTGTTTATGGCAAAGGGATCTTGAATGGTTACATTTTGATGCTACAGGAGAAGCAATCTTATGTTGTCATGATTATTTTTCCCAATACAAGTTAGGAAATATTCAAACGGCAAATGTTGCAGATATTTATCAGGGAGACCCTATTCAACAATGGAGACATTGGATCAGTGGAGAAGAAGAAGCACCAGAAGATTTTATTTGCCGTCGGTGTGCTTATGCGACTTCTCATAATCATATTGAATATTTACGTCAATGTTTTTGTAGTCGTTGTGAATTACCAAAATTACTAGGTAAAGAAAATTCTTGTAAGCAATGTGGTGATGTAGGGCTTGTTATTGAATATCTGGAAAACGAAGCTCTTGTTAATTAAAATAATTAATTTTTATTCAGCTCAAGTTTAGTTATTATTGATTCATAAATTTGAAATTTAATATGATTATAAAATCAACCAATTAAAGCAACAAAAAGAGAAATAATTTTAACCTTTAATAAAGATAATTATGAGTAAGGAAAATATACATTTGTCTCTAGTGTTATCTACTAAAAATAGAGTCAAAGAAGTTGAAAAATTTCTTGAATCTTTAGCATCCCAAACTTATAAAAATTTTGAACTAATTTTCATAGATCAAAATAGTGATAATAGATTAGAAGAATTAATCAATACCTATAGTCAAAAATTTTCCTTAGAATACATTAAATATACTGAAACGGGGCTATCTCGTGCCAGAAATAAAGGCTTAGAAAAGATTAAAGGAGAACTATTTGGTTTTCCTGACGATGATTGTATTTACCCTTCTATTTTTTTAGAACAAGTTGTTAACTTTTTTCAAAAATCTCCTCAATGGGGTGGTTTAATTATTAATGTTTTTGACTTAGAAGAGGATAAAGAGGCAATGCTTTTTAGACCTTTTGAAGCGGGAATTGTTGATTATGAAAAAGGTTGGATGGTGGGAATGACAGCAGCTTTATTTTTTCGTAGTGACTTTGCCAAAAAAGTTAAATTTGATGAAGAGTTAGGACCTGGTACACCCTGGGGAGGTGCCGAAGATGTAGATTATTTATATGCTTGTTTAGATGCTGGAGCTAAAACTTATTTTGAACCTAAAATTGTTATTAGACATCCTACACCCTATAAAATTTATTCAATTCCTCAATCAATTCGTAGAGAATATAATCATGGAAGAGGAGCAGGTTTTGTGATGGCGAAGTATAATTTTACTCTTAAGAAAGTGTTTAACTTAATCACTATTCCTTTAAGGGCTTTTCTCCCTACTATTTTTAAAGGGAAAGCAAGAGCAGCTTTATATTTTCCTGGTATATCTTTAGGAAGATTACAGGGATATATCGGTTTTCTGACTCAAGGGAAAAAAACTCAAACTTAATTCTATCCTACTCGTAAACTTTAGTTCACTTTTGTATCACTCTAAAAAACATGAACTTATTAACAGATATTGCTTATCCTAAATGGGTTGTCCTTCAACTAGAAGAACGCTGTAATCTTCGTTGTAAAATGTGTTATGAATGGGGAGACAATGGCTCTTATTTCGGTAAAGAAAAAGTAGTTTCCATTGATTATCCTGTTATTAAAAAAGTAATCGAAGACTTATTACCAGGTAAGCCTTTTTTCGGTTTATTTGGAGGTGAACCTTTACTATATCCTCACATTGGAGAAGTCATTAAGTTAATTCGAGAAGGAGGCTGTAAAGTTGATATTCCTACTAACGGCACATTAATTGAAAAGAAAGCAGAAATGCTAGTAGAAAGTCAACCTAATCGTTTATGGATATCTTTAGATGGGCCTCCGGAAATTAATGATGCTCAAAGGGGAAAAGGAGTTTTTGATAAAGTAGTTAGAGGCATTAATAGACTCCATGAAGTAAGAGCAGCTAAAGGTAGTGTTTTCCCAAAAATAGGAGTTACTTTTATTGTTACTCCTATTACTTATAAATATATTGAGGAGTTTTTTCTGTCTTGTTTAGATTTATCTAAAATTGAGCATTTAAGTATTGAATTTCAAACCTATGCTACTTCTGAACAATATCTTAAATATGCAGAAATATTAAAGACTGAATTTGGTATTTCTGAAGCTCCTGTCGCATCAGGGGTAGTTCAAGATTCAGCTAATTTTGCTAATATGGATTTTGATAGTATTGTATCCCAAATTTTGAAAGTTAGAGAAGTTTGTGAAAAACTAGGTATTTATTTTGTAGCTTATCCGAAAACTATTGAAAAAAATAATGCTAAAAACTTTTTCACAGCAAATTGGCAAGATATGATAGATAAACGAACATTCTGTGCTTTTCCTTGGCTATACAATGAAATTTCTGCTCGTGGAGATGTAACAGTTTGTCATACATTTTATGACCTTCCTATTGGTAATGTCTATCAGCAAGGAATTATGGATATTTGGAAAGGAGAAAGACTCAAACAAGTACGCAAATATTTACGCAAGCAACTTTACCCTATATGTACTTCTTGTGCAAGATATTATGCAGATCCCAAAAAACATTAATAGCTTTGTCTCATGGTGGTATTATTAGGACTGCTTTCGGAGTAGGGAGAATAATTTTGAAAGTTAATTTTCCCTCTATATCATGCCTGAAATTAGCAATACTATATTAATTAATTAATTAATTATCTGTAATAATCTGATATGGTATCATGATAATTATTTTAAATCTTGAATTTAAAATAATCGGCCTTACACATAAATTTAGTAACTTTTACTGTAAAAAATGATTCAAGAAAAAATTAAGAAGATTTTAAGTGGAATTCAAAAAAATCCCGCTTTATCAGAAACTTTATCTGATGATACAGATATCATTAATGATGTTGGCTTAGATTCTTTACAAATGGTAACATTTGTTCTTAAGCTTGAAGAAGAATTAGACATCGAAATTGACTTTGATACTTTTGATTTTTCTCATCTTAGTTCTATTGGTAACTTAGCAGAGTTTCTCTCAAAACAATAGATTAATTAAAAAGATTTATTAACTATGAGCAAAACTGAAAAAGAACAAAATCATATCTCATCTTTATATTTAGGAACTTTTAATTCAGAGCAATTTTGGCGAGATCATAAAATTTCTAGATTACCCACGATTACAGATTTACAATCTGATACAATCGTAACTATTATGGATGAATTAAAATTTGTTTTCTGTGATTCAGATGAGGATTTAGTAATTACCCATTTACCAATGGATGATGCTCATAAAAATTATTTATGGAACTTAGGATTTTCTTTTCGTAATAATAAATTTCCTTTAATAGAAGATAATAATAGGGAAGAATTATATCATGATAAAGGGATTGAACAAAGGCTTATTGAAACAGATAAATATGAATACTTTAAAGGTTTAATATCCCCTTTATCTAAATTTAATCCTTATTCAATTTTGCCCCTTACTGAAGCTTTTTGTGTTCATTATAATTTGCAAAATTCTCATCCCAATTTTGACATAGTTAAGAAAGTTAACTCCAAAGTATTTTCTCATCAATTAGCAAAAAAACTGTTTGAAGATAAGCAAGGAGAAATTGTTTATTCAGCAAGAGAATTAGAAATTCAAGGTAATCTTTTACTCAAATATTCTCCTTTTCTAATAAAAGATGAATTTGGTGTTTCTGGTAAAGGGAATCTTCTGATACCTTCATCACAAATTCTGCAAAGAATTGTTAGATATATTGCTAAACAAGAAAGTAAAGGATATGAAACCAGATTTTTATTAGAACCTTTATTAGATAAAAAAATTGATTTTTCCTGTCAATTTGAAATAGAAGCTACAGGTAATATCAATATCTGGTCTATTCAAAAAATGCAAAATTCTGGGTTTGCTTTTTCAGATATTCAAACATCAGAAATTTATTTTCAAGAAAAACTTGAACAACTAGGATATTTTTCTCAAGTAAAACTGATAGCAGAAGCATTATATCAAGAAGGCTATTATGGTTCAGTCTGTATTGATTCTATGTTATTAGAAAATGAAAAAATTGTACCCATCATAGAAATAAATGCTAGAAAATCTATGGGGTTTATCAACTATTATATTGATCTATTTTTAGCTCAATTTTCTACTCAAGGTTGCCTGACCTTTTTTTCTCTAGGTTTATCTGAGGCCATTAATTTTGAACAAATTCTTGAGATAATGAAACAGGAAAATATTTTGTTTATGAAAGAGAGACCTAAGGGAATTCTGCCTCTTAGTGCTAATAGTTTAAATGTTAATTATAAATTAAATCAAGATAAGAATTATCAAACCTATAAAGGTAGATTTTATGTCACTATTGTATCTAATTGTGGCGAAAAAAAAATGTTTTTCATTAAGAAAATGAAACAAATTTTTACTAAATTAGGTATTCAACAATTTGATTAAAATTAAACTTTCTTTATCTTGAACTATCAAGCCATGAAACAAACAACCATAACGATCCTTTGTTCAGGTGCATCTTTAGGAGTTTATGTACCTGGTTTAGTAACTAATAAACAATTAAGAAATAAAGGTTTGAATACGGAAATTGTTGTCTTAGAAAATCTACTTTTTGAAGAAAAAAAGAATAATGTTCATAAATCTAAATTGATGTTTCATCACAATTTTTCTTTTGCTTTAATGGCGCAGAAATTAGCGAAAGATATTACCCCTAGTTTAGACCCAATTCTCGTAAAAAACTTATTAGAAAAATGGCAAAAAGAGGAGCGAAAAGACTTTATAGTTTTCTCTGGTTTTTGGTTGCCTATTATAGACAAATATTTATCACAAATTGAATTTAAAGATATTAGAATTGATCTTTGCCATATGGATGCTGCTATTTCTACATCATGGAAACTCTATGATACAAGCAACCCCAGATTTCGAAATATTTGGTTTTTTAGGCGTGAGGAAAAAAAAATATTTTATAATTTTCCTATTTCCCACGCTGAAATTATCCCTTATAATCAGAGAAATCATCGCTTTTTAATTCATGGTGGAGGTTGTGGAGTAGGTACATATAAAAGCAAAATACTCGATTTAGAACAACAAGAAATTGAATTAGATGTTATTGTTTATGAAAACAAAGATTTAGAGCATAAAACAACAAAAAATCGTTATTTTATGATTGATCCACAATGGAAAGCTTGGGATAAAGATGAAATGGGAAATTATCAATTTCCTCCTTTGGGATGGATTAAAGAAAATGCCAAAATTGTGTTTAGAAATAATGAATCTCATCCTGAAGTGTATAATTTAATTCAACATAATAAGGCAATTATTAGTAAACCAGGAGGTGCGACTTTAATTGATTCTTTATCAGCAGCAACACCATTAATTTGGCTTGACCCTTATGGAGAATATGAGGAGAGTAATGGCTTGTTATGGGAAGAATTAGGATTTGGTATTTCTTATAAAAAATGGGTTGATTCTGGTTATTCTCTTGATCTGCTGGAAAATTTACACAATAATATACAAAAAGCAACAGTAAATCTTCCCAATTATTTTGAGATATATAATTAATTCCAATGGTGTCAACAAATATGAAAAATCATAAGGGCCTATGAAGTATAAAGAGTTATTGAAAAGAATATTGATTAATCCTCAAATCTGTTTTGGAAAGCCTTGTATTAAAGAAGATCGTATTTTGGTTTCTCTTAATAAATAGAAGTATAGAGGAAAGAATAGTGAGCAATTAGCAGCCAATTATTCCTCCCATAGTGAGAAGAAAAACCAGGGAAGCACAGGGCTAACTTATCTCAAATTTTATTGACAAAATTAACGATTAAAATGAGAACAACTACGATTCAAATGAGAACAACTACAGAATTAATTCTGACGATTATACCTTCAAAACCAATTTGCTTACGGATAATTTCTTGTATAATAATGGGTGAAGTAGTAGCACAATTTTCCGAATCAATAGCAGTATAAATAACATGAGCGCTCATTGCCCAAGTAACAGATTTGGCTAAAGCTTTAAAAGGTAAAAAATCACGTTCAGATAATTCTTTGAGAGATGTCTCAACCACTGGTAAAGCTTTATGACTATAGTCATTCCAAATAAGAATGGGACACTTTTTTAGCTAAAACCCTTTAAAGCCAAGAAGACCTGGTCTCAATCTTAACCAGAATGACTATATCTACTAAAGCACGACCATGACCAGGGATATGTTTAATTACAGGTATAACTCCCTCCTCTTGAAAACCTTCAATTACAGCTTTAGCCATTGTTATAATTTCTAAAGGTGAATTACTATAAGCTCTTGTACCAATTACTAGATCAGCTTCAGGTATAGGACAATCAAGTACGGGAGAACAATTAACATTAATACCAATGTTTCGTAAATCTTGAGCTATGTGTTTGGCATCTATTTTTGCTCTATGTGCAGCTTCCCTTAGATCATTAGTTTCTTGAAGATAAGAGGAAGCAGAAGGCGCAACCCACCAATGGGGCGGCTGTAAACGAGTAACTCGACCTCCTTCTTGATCAATTAAGATGGGAATATCTTTTTGATTAATACATTCTCTCAAAGCATCAGTTAATTGTTTAACTTGAGTAGGGTTTTCACAGTTGCGTTGAAATAGAATAAAACCAGCCGGTTGAGAGCGAGTAAATAATTGTCTTTCAGCGTCTGACAAAGTTGTTCGAGCTAGTGAAAAAATTATAGGTAATATCATATTCTGTTGAATAGTTATAATTCAAGCTAGGAGTCTTGCTTGAGCAATAAAGTGGATATTTGAAGGGCTAAAGCCCTAATAAAAACCATATACTTTTTTATTACTAATTATCCAGAAATAATATAACATATTTATTTGAGAATTGAACATAAGAAAAAGTATTTGAAAAGTTTAAGATCCCCCTAAATTTTCGTGTTACAGTGCTTGACCTTATTATTAGGTAAGCCGATACGAGCAAGATGCTCGCACTACATAATTTCTACTATTTACTTTGTACTTTATATGCCCGAAATCTACTGTATCAACATTTATAAGTTTGTAAATAATTCTGTCTAATTATCGCCATAACCAAAACATTGTAGGGAAGTTCCATAACAAAAATGCGTTTCATGTCGCGTAGCGAAATGTCCCTACGGTGGTCTACTGTGCAGGAAAACTGCTATAAATAGGTGAATTCTTAAAGGGAACCCTCAAGCAATTATACCATCTCCATTCAGGTCAATATTAAATTCCTGTTCCCATAGCAACACAGTATCTTCTGATTTCCAAAATGATGGTTTCACTCTCGCTATTTGCAGCTATGTCAAAAGATTGTTTTGAGAAACCAGTATCATCATTTTCAATGATCCCTTTTGTTGTTGCTAATATCTTAGGATCATCGGTGTTCATAGAAGTAGGGTCCAGTAGATAAACAGTGAAAAAGTCATCTCACTCTGCCTGTTGATCACCAATAAGTCGTTGCTGTCGAATACTATGCTGGTTTCTCCCCCGTCTGAACATCCTCCCGGGGAGTGATGGTCTAGGAGACAAAACCATCTGGTAGTGCATCAGTAAAGTGTGGGATAAGTATAATGGTCGTTCCAACTCCAAGGAGCGATCGCCAACTCGGCTCTTTGTCCAGCAGTGTTGGGATCGCTCAGGAAAAAGTTGCCAATGACTGTCCCGTTGGAACTATCTTCTATGAATATATTGTCGCTGAGTTCGGTATCAAAAGGTTCTTCTTTAAAATCCCAGATTTTTTCTTGCCCTGAACCATCATCATAAAGATCTGCACTGATGAGGTTTTCAAAACTTAGCTCTTTTCCAGAATTGGGGTCTATGTTGCTATGAGGAGAGTGACAATGTATTCGGCAACAGTAGGCAGATACACATAATTCAAAATATTTTCACTTTTTTGTCTCGTGGAAAGCCTTTAATTTTGATTCTTTTTCCGGGTTATTTTCAGTCTCATTCCAATTTAAGTCTTGAACTTTTTTGTATTTTTTGATCGCGATCTGTCTCATCAACGCGCGCGATCAGATCAGGACTTACGCAACGGCAGTAATTATAGTGGCAATATCTTGAGAAAGATGAATTTATACACCATATATAGCGGTACTGCGTAAGTCCTGTATAGTATGGACAATTTTATGCTGACAGTACGCTGTATATAGCGTACCTGCGTAAGTCCTGAAACTGTTACTAGTTTTTGGTTAACTATTGCTCCCCAAAACCACAACCCTTGTCAACTATTTCTAGGCCTCAATCTGTCGCACTACGGTCATTGCTGAATAAGAAACCCCCGCCGTACCCTCTCCCGGATGAGTTGAATCTCCCACTAACCACAAATCCTGGATCGGAGTCCGATTAGCAATTCCAAAAGGCCCGAAATTTCTCAGACGCTGACCCACACCACCCACAATACCTTCATCTCGTGCTGTAAATTTCACAAAAGTACGAGGGGTTGCAGCTTCCTGATATACTATTGTTTCTGGCTTTAAATAAAAATATCCACCTAAACGAGCGATCGCCTCCTCCATATATTTCTGTTTCAACTCCTGATAATCTTGACTATTTCCCCAAATCTGAGTATCAGTAAAACTCGAAGCAGTGATTGTCGCCTTACCAGTAGGGGCACGACCATCTCCGGGATGACTCACCGATACAAATAAAGAATTATTTTCCCCAATGGGACCATCGTAATCATAGAAAAATTGCAAATGGGGTGGGCAATTTCTTGGAATAGCACTTTCATCCACCCCTAAATACACTATAAATGCACCCCAGGGAGACGGGAGTTTATCAACTCGGCGTTTATAACCGGGCATTAGGTGTGAGGTATGTGGTTGATTTTCTTCTCCTACTAATTTTACCAAGTTTTGCACTGTCACATTTGCCACAACATGGTCAGCAGTTTCTCTCCAAGTTTCCCCAGTTTTCTGATTTCTGATTCTGACAGCATTAGCTTTGCCATTATCTACATATATATTTTCAACAGTATGACCCATAAACAACTTACCTCCATCTCTTTTTAGAGCTGTAACCAGGCGATCGCTCAATTCCTGCATACTTCCCTGGAGATGGTACAAACCTTGAGGAGCTTGAGAAACTGCTAAAGCAGTTGCTGCATAAAGTAAAGCTGTTTCCTCTGTACCAACTTGAGAATAAAGTTTCAGTTGTAAATCTAGGAAAGTTTTCAACCGTAGATTATCATTTAACCCATATAAGCGTAATGCATCTGCCACCGTCATTAAAGTAAATGGTACTGTAATTAGAGTATCCGGGCGCACTGCTTTTACTAACTGCCAGAAATCCCAAATATTTCGGGGTGGCAAAACTGGGTCACGCCCTTGAAACTTCCAACTTGCCTCAAACAGTTTTGTCATTAACTGCCAAAAGGCTTCACTACCCGGAAATTGTCGTTGTCTTTCTTCCTGCCATTTTTGGGGGTCCCGCCAAACATTAATAGATTCAGTTTCCCCAGGGAGAAACACGGCACAGGCAGGGTCGCAATGGGTAGCTCTCGGGATGTCTATTTCTAATTCTGAGAAAATGCGGTGATGGATGCCACCGGGTTCCAAGCCTGCGACTTGAGTTGCACCGACATCGAAAGTGAAACCCCGCCGTTTGAAAGTCGAGGCACAGCCACCAGGAATAATAGCTTGGTCAAATACCTGGACTTCGTAGCCTCTATGGGCCAATAAAGCTGCCGTCGTGAGGCCACCAATACCTGCACCACACACCACAATTTTTGATTTTTGTATAGTCTTTCGATAGGACATGGGATAATTATTAAGATTTTTTAACTTAATATTAATATAATTTGTACCGATAGTAGTTGGCAAGGAAATGGGATACTGCTGACAAGAGCTGGACGATCGCGCAACTGGAATAGACTTCTATTACTTTTACTTCATAAAACCGATATATAACTTCATAATACATGATATTTTAAGGTTTAATTCCTGCTTCAACTGAGGCCGTCGGCGGTTACTTATCTACAAGCATTAATTAGTCTTGCCGAGGGCATCTCTCAAATTTATACTGGCGTTTAAATCCCAATAAGATTGATAACTCATATTCTGAGCAGTCATACAGCAGTTTTCATATCGGTAGACCACAGTAGGGAGGTTCCATGGAACCTCCCTACAAGGTTTTAGTTATGGCGATGTAGTTCATAAACTTGAAAAGCGCTATAAGTCCTTATATTTAATGGTATATCTTGAACATGACTGCAGTTTGAATAAGTTTTTGATCAGGACTTACGCAAATCAACCTTTAGAATACCATATGTAGGGGCGAATGGCATTCGCCCTAACCCTCATGTAGTGCCAGTGCGTAAGTCCTGTTGATGATAGAAAAAACCTGTCAACTACCCCCCTTTTTTCTATTTTTTGTAATATATAGTTGAAGATATACCACAGATAAAATTAAGAATGACCTCAACTTTTGTTCTACCAACCCTCCCACATCTCAATGCTCCTACTATTCGCAAACTATCAAATGGACTAACCATTATCGCTGAACACCTGCCAGTTGAAGCCGTTAATCTTAGTATTTGGCTCAACGTTGGCTCTGTCTTAGAATCTGAATCAATCAACGGTATGGCCCATTTTCTCGAACATATAATTTTCAAAGGTACCCCCAAACTTCCTAGTGGGGAATTTGAACGTTTAGTAGAACAACAAGGCGCCATAATGAATGCCGCTACTAGTCAAGACTACACTCACTTTTACATTACCAGTGCTCCCAAATATTTTACTAAATTAGCACCTTTGCAATGGGAAGTACTCCTCAACCCCAGTATTGCTGATGATGCCTTTGAACAAGAGCGGTCTGTTGTGCTTGAAGAAATTCGGCGCTCAGATGATAACCCTAACCATCGTTGTTACAGAAAAGTCATTGAAACAGCCTTTGAAAAATCACCATTACGTCGCTCAGTATTAGGTTCAGCAGAAATTATCTCTCAACTACAACCTCAACAAATGCGTGATTTTCACCAGAACTGGTATAAACCGAATTTTATGACGGCTACTGTAGTTGGAAATTTGCCAGTGGAAGAATTAATTGATATTGTTACAGACTCATTTACAGAAGCTAACAATAGTAACAATACTTCAGAAACTTTGTTGTCACCTAATATGAATTTAACACCGGAGCCACCTTTTACGGAAATAGTTCGCCACGAACTGGTTGATGAAAGTCTTCAGCAAGCAAGGTTAATGATGGTTTGGCGCGTGCCTGGGTTGACCGAATTATATGAAACTTATGCTTTAGATGTGTTGGCAACTATTTTGGGCCGGGGGAAAACTTCTCGCCTGGTCCGTGACTTACGGGAAGAACGAGGTTTAGTTTTTTCTATTGGTGTGAATAACACAAGTTATCGTCATCAAGGTTGTTTCTATATTTCTGCTATACTGGCAGAAGAAAATTTGGTGGAAGTCGAAGCAGCGATCGCTAATCACATTCATACTATTCAACAAGAGTCGGTAACAGAAGCAGAGATTAAGCGTATTCGGACATTAGTAGCAAAGAGATTTATTTTTGCTAATGAGACACCAAGCGATCGCGCAAATTTATATGGTTACTATCATTCATTAGTGGGAGACTTATTACCTGCTCTGAATTATCCCCAGAATATCCAGGCATTTGAATCATCAGATATTCAACAAGCAGCATTGAAATATTTATCGACTGATGCTTATGGAGTAGTAGTGTTTCGACCTAAGTAAATCTTAAAGGTTAAATCCTGGACTGACTACCTTGAATGTTGCATTAGAAAAAAATTTTCTAAGTCTACTATAATAACACCAAAAAATCTAATGCACTATTTTAGCTTTATCAGTCCAGTATGGTTAGAAAACATCAGAATCAGGAATTACGCACCAACCACTATATCTAGTAGGGATTAAGGGCTGTTAACCCCTACAGATGGTGTATAGTTCAGGACTTACGAAGGCAAACTCCGCAAACCCGGTTTCTCGTAGATATTTATGTTTTAAAAACAATGATTTACTGTCTTAACCGGGTTTCTTTGGGTAAGTAATGAATCTATTAGTCATCATCATAAGTTTTACAAGATAATTATAGATTATAAAAGATAATCATAGATTTTGTCAAGCTATTATTTACCCTATTTTTATTTGGTCTGAAATGTTAATATTTTCTGGAAAGAGGATAGGCTATGGCCAATAGACAAGAATTTTGGAGTTGACTTCTAGTTTTTGAATTTTCACAACAACCTATTTGAGGTTGCTATAACTTCAAAGGGCAGGAGAATTAAAAAAATTACACTGAACACAGAATAGATTAAAATCATGAATCATAAATATTTTCAACAATTTCTCTGGATTATGGCAATATTTTTGAGTAGTTGTAATTCCCAAAAGTTAATCCAAAATGTTTCAGAAATACCAAAAAATATAGATCCAAAAAAAATCAATATTTTCACATCAAATACAACAGTTTCACAAAATATGAATGAGTTAGAAAAATCTGTATTTGCCGGAATAAATAAGTATCGAAAATCTCGAAATTTACCCATGCTCCAGTGGGATGGTAATATAGCTCAAGAATCAAGAATTCATGCTCAACAAATGGCTACGAGAAAAACAACTTTTAGCCATGATGGATTTAAAAAAAGAGTAGAAATAATCAGTCAAAAAATACCTTACAAAGCTGCTGCTGAAAACATAGCTGTTAATATGGGTTTTAGCAATCCTGGAGAAAAAGCTGTTGTCGGCTGGATTAATAGTCCTGGTCATCATAAAAATATAGTAGGCGACTTTAATTTGACTGGTATTGGTATTGCTAAAAATAATGAAGGAAAATATTACTTCAATCAAATTTTTATTAAGACTAGATAGAAAGGAGAAGTATGAGTTATAATTACTAAATTTGAAAGTTTGCCCAACTTTTATTTTGATTATATAGTAATTCTAAATTCAATTCCCTATGTAAAATCACTCTTTAATTCTTAAAAAATAGCTTCAACTCCTATTCCTTTTGCCTCTTGCCTCCTGCTTGCTGCTTCCCGCCTTACAAAAAAATATTATTACTTGAGTCTCTGATATGAAAAATCCCAATATCACAATCACTTTGAAACTATTCGCAGCTTACCAAGAAGCTTACAAAGTTCCCGAACTCCAACTTAGCATCTCCCCTGGAACAACTGTATCTCAACTCTTAGACAACATCATCAGCCAACACTCTGAACTAGAAAAGTGGCGGCATATTACAAAATTTGGCATCAACCTCAACTTTGTCCCTCCAGAAACCATTCTCCAAGACGGGGACGAAGTAGTGCTTATTCCTCCAGTTAGTGGTGGCCAATACAATGAGTATTAACACTTATTAACAATGGGCAATAGAGCCTTATCTACTGAGGGGTATCTCCCAATGTTTATAAGGAAATATTATAAACTGTTTGACTATTTATATGGCCCAGGTTATGGGCAGTCAGAGAAGCTCTTAACTATTTGATCGGGGATAGGGTCACTTATCAGATAATGGGCCCCAGCATGATCTAGTTTGACTATAAATATAAACCTCAATAGCTTTAGAATTTAGATATTTTTTTTTTAGAAAATATAATTTCTGGTGTATCTAGCCATAGGCAATAGAATTGATATTAACTATATACCACAAAAAGCTACACTTTTCAGACAAAATACATATACATTCAAATGAAAATATCTTATTTATATGTAGCATTGACTTAAGGAATAAAAAAATAAAATTCAATCCCGACTATTTTTGTCGGGTATCGTTGACAGTGATTTTAAGCCATGCTACGATCTAAATCCATACTGGACAACTCTAAAAAGTGAAGTAAGGAGTAAAGACTATGACTCAAGTCACAAAAACTCATAACCAAATCAAAACTACAAACACGGCTATAGAGAACCTAAAGTGTAAAGAATGTGGAGAGGAGTATCCTTTAGAAGCAAAACATATATGTGAAGACGTATGTTTTGGCCCTCTGGAAGTTAAATATGATTATGAAAAGCTTAGTCAAATAGTCAGTAGAGCAGTTATTGAAGCAGGTCCTCAGTCTATCTGGCGTTATCGTCATTTCTTACCAGTAACAACAGACAACTTTATAGATGTCGGAACAGGCATGACCCCCCTAGTAAAATCAGAACGTTTGGCACGTCGCTTGGGTTTAAAAAATCTCTATATTAAAAATGATGCAGTAAATATGCCTACCCTGAGTTTCAAAGATAGGGTAGTATCAGTTGCTCTGAGTCGCGCTAGAGAACTAGGTTTCTCTACAGTATCCTGTGCAAGTACAGGGAACCTAGCTAACTCTACCGCAGCGATCGCGGCGAAGGCTGGACTAGAATGTTGTGTATTTATTCCTGCTGACTTAGAAGCAGGTAAAGTTCTTGGCACTTTAATTTATAACCCAACAGTTATGGCAGTTAAAGGGAACTATGACCAAGTAAACCGGCTTTGTTGTGAAGTAGCAAATAGTTACGGTTGGGGCTTTGTAAATATTAATCTCCGTCCTTACTATTCGGAAGGTTCAAAAACTCTTGGTTTTGAAGTGGCCGAACAACTAGGATGGCAACTACCAGATCATGTGGTTGCTCCTATTGCTTCTGGTTCCCTCTACACCAAAATCTACAAAGGGTTTCAAGAGTTTGTCAAAGTAGGTTTAGTAGAAGATAAAGCGGTTCGTTTTAGTGGAGCACAAGCTGAAGGTTGTTCTCCAGTGGCTCAAGCATTTAAGGAAGGTCGTGATTTTATTAATCCGGTTAAACCTAATACTATTGCTAAGTCTATTGCTATTGGCAACCCTGCAGATGGTATCTACGCATTAGAACTAGCTCGTAAAACAAACGGCAATATTGAATCTGTGAATGATGCTGAAGTGATTGAAGGTATCAAACTATTAGCAGAAACAGAAGGTATCTTTACTGAAACAGCAGGTGGTACAACTATTGCTGTATTGAAAAAATTAGTAGAGGCAGGTAAGATTGACCCTGAAGAGACTACTGTTGCTTATATCACAGGTAATGGCTTAAAGACTCAAGAGGCGGTACAAGGTTATATTGGCCAACCTCTAACAATAGAAGCAAAATTGGATAGTTTTGAGAAGGCATGGGAACGGGCTCAAAGATTAGAACGTCTAGACTGGCAGCAAGTTTTGGTATAAATTTTCTCCTCTAGGGGTTTAAATACCAGACCCCTAGGAAACTAAAATCATATATATCAATCCTATTTTTAGGTAGTCCAAAACCTTGCCACTTTTTGGGAATAGGGAATAGGGAATATAGTAATCCTATTTTATTCGTGGCAAAAATCCCACTGCTTTTTAGGGAACAGGGAACAGGGAATAGAGAATAGGTAGGAGTTTTAAAAGTTTTATTTACTTTTTGATTTGTCGCAACCTATGCGCGGACTGCTATGGTTTTGGAATTTATTTCTAGTTTTTTGATTTTTACAACTGTTTGATAGGATTAATATATTGGGCTTTGAAAGATAATTTTTTTCTCAAAAAGATGGCTAGATAATTGAACTAAGTATAGTCATAAATGTCTGCAAATAATATCTATAAAAATAAATTAGTTAAGTTATGGCAATTAAAGTTTTAATTCCTACTGCATTACAAAAATTCACCAACAATGAACCACAAATTGAATGTAGTGCTAGTAATATTTTAGAATTAATTGAGTCTCTAGAAGCAAAATATCCTGGTATAAAAAAAAGTCTTTGTGATGACCAAGGGGCACCAAGGAGATTTTTAAATTTCTACGTTAATAGTGAAGATATTAGGTTTTTAGAAGGAACAAAAACATCTATAAAAGATGGGGATGAAGTTAGTATTGTTCCTGCTGTTGCTGGAGGTTGAGTTAGTTGGGGAAAAAAGTGTTTGAAAAACTACTAGCGTGGGGACCCCCTGTGAAAGTATTAGGCGATCGCTCTTGCCTAATACAGAACTTACCTCTAAAGCTTACATTATGGCTGCTGAGGATTATACCTAGGTAGTTTTCATTGCAATAGCAGTGGGCAGAAAGCTCCTAACACAGATGAAGTTAAAATCCCGCCCTGTTTCATAAAAGCAGCGTCGGGAGAATATCAATTTCGTTAAGAGACAAGGTAGTGGGAGCATCTTGCTCCCGTACTATTATATTTACCATTACTATGGAAGAGAGCCGAAACCTATAATAGAAGGGTTTGACTATTCATACCTTGTACATTATTACTGTTTTTCATAGATATAGTTATTTAAAATAACAATGGAAAACTTTTTATGCTGAAACCTAGTTATAGCATAAAGCACTTGTTTCAATCTAAATTAAAATAACTATATCCCAAAGTTTGGTCTAGTCGAAGGAATAGTATATCATAGCTGCTGATTACTATTTCCTATTATATAAAGCTTATATGGAACTAAAAGACTTTCTGGGGACAGACCTTAAATACGACGTAAAAACCCTCTCTGATGATAAACACTTAACTTGCGAGATTCAGGCCATACTAATTGACCTAAATATGCTTAACCCTCCAGTCGATGGCATATTTGGCCCATTAACCACAGCAGCACTTCATCGGTTTCAAGTCGAGCAAAAAAGTGGTGAACCTGGATATTTAGGAGCAAAAACTATCAAAAAATTGTTGGATGCAAAAGAAGCAAATATTCCGGCAGCTCCAATCATATTAAAGACCACAAAAGAGACTATTCTGAAATCAAGACCGCTTAAATCTTCTCTATTAACTGATTCAGAAAAACATCAGATCTCTGCTAATCAAGAATTTGAACTTCTAGCTTATGTTCTAGTAAGAAACTACTTCCGGGTTGCTTTTCGTAGCTATAAATACAACAGTTTAGGAGTTTGGTATATCCATGAAACAAATATTGAAATTTATGAAAATAATCAAGTTGTACATCCCAAGCTCAAACCAGAAAATATCAGAATAAAAGTTCCGTACAAACGAAAAGGAGATGATTGGTATAATCCTACAGGTATATGTAATATTACTTCAATCGCTTCATGTTTAGAATTTTTAGAGGCAAATCGTAAGTCGAATTATGGTAAATTTGAAGATGAACTTTATGAATATGCTCTAAGTCAAGGTTACAGTCGTCATAATCCATATCATTTAGTTAAGATTGTTAGAGATTATGGATGTAGGGATACTTTTAAGACTCATGCCACTATTCAAGAAGTTCAAGACTCTTTAATAGCAGGAAGTCCTGTAGCTATACACAGCTATTTTACTTCCTTTGGTCATTTAATTGTTGGTGTTGGTTTTGATAATGAAGGATTATTTATCCATGACCCATACGGGGAATGGTCTTCTACTGAATATCGTATTGACCTAAGTGGCGCTTATCTGCATTATTCTTATGAGTTAATTCGTAATGCTTGTATGCCAGATGGTAATTTATGGGTACATTTTATTTCAAAGTAGAAGCGATCGCGATACATAGACTATTAATAGTTATTATTAATAATAGAGGCTGAAATAAACTCTTTCCTCAAAGAACATCATTTCTTCCCGTACAAAACACCTCAGGTAGTCTCTCTAGTCTCACTACTTCAATAGTGTTTTGTGCTTGAGCAGCTTGCAAAGCTGAGAACAATTCTATACTTAACTGAGTGGTAATAACGCTCAGGAATAATTTGCGAGAATAAAGTTTAGTATTTATGGCTGCAAGCGATCGCCAAACCGGAAAAGGATAGATATAGCAATTCTATTTTATTTATGTTGAAAATCCTGCCACTTTTTGAGAATAGGTAATGGTGTAATGGTAAATAGGGAAGAGTTTCAGAATTTATTTCTAGTTTTTAAATTGTCACAACCTAGGAGGGGATTGCTATACAATTTGATACATTGTTTATAGCTACTGAAAAGCCGGCACAATTTTATTTTGTATTCATTAGCAGCATCTTCATTTCTGAGCTTAACTCACTCTTTTTCTAGCTTTTCGATACGAGATTCCAGAGAAGCACCACTAGCATTAGTAGTAGAATTGATAGCTTCTTCAAGTCTAGTAAAAAACATAATTAGATATCTCCTGTCAATAATTAATAACTAACAATTAATAATTTATAAGCAAAGTTATAATATTTGATTAGTTAACAAATATAGCCGTAGTCAAAGCAGAAAAGCTTAGATATAGTCTAGCTAAATGGGATAATTATTATTCAGATTTATTATCATTATAAAGTAGTTTTTTTATTTGACAAGACGTCTTATATTTGACTGTTTTATGGGAATAATTATTGTTTGAAAAGCAAAATTTATTAGTTAATAAAAAGG
Source organism: Trichodesmium sp. MAG_R02 (assembly GCA_023356605.1). GTDB lineage: Bacteria > Cyanobacteriota > Cyanobacteriia > Cyanobacteriales > Microcoleaceae > Trichodesmium. The sequence goes on from JAKQYE010000007.1 coordinate 54,449, forward strand.
AATAACATTTGATAAATTGAGGAATACTAAAATCACAAAAAAGAATAATATTTAATCTGGATTTTGTCTTATAGTTTGTGTCTAATTCTATTCGTTGAATTTTATATTACAAATATATTACATTGATTTGAAAAAAATTTTCGACTCGCCAGAGGCGAGACTCATGAGAGAAAAAAAAACACAGAGTAAAGGGCAAAAGAGGAAAAGAATAAAGGGTTAAAGAGTTCTCCCGCCATCGCAGACAAGGCGAAAACCAAAATAGCTGTCGTGGACGTCGCGCCTAAGATAGAGGTAGCGAATCGCAGAGCGGCAATAATTAGGAATGTAGTCCCAAGAACCGCCCCGCAGCGGTGATAGTTCTTTATTTACATTTCGCCAGACACTGCCATCTGTAGGCGCACCAGCATAGTTCTCATGCCATTCATCAGCACACCACTCCCTCACGTTTCCATGCATGTCATATAATCCAAAAGCATTAGCAGGAAATTGACCTACAGGAGTTGTTTGCTCTCTATATTTTCCTTTTGGTCCATTGCCGTAAGTGTAGTTACCCTGATAGTTAACTAATTCAGTTGTTATAGTCTCTCCAAAGTAGAAAGGTGTAGTAGTTCCTGCGCGACAAGCATATTCCCACTCTGCTTCACTCGGTAGTCTATAGTCTCTTCCTGTTTTCTTAGAAAGCTTCTGACAAAACTCTGTAGCGTTATTCCAACTTACACATTCCACAGGGCGATTTTTTCCTTTAAATTTCGAAGGATCATTTCCCATTATTGCTTGCCACTGTTGTTGAGTAACGACATACTTTCCCATCCAAAATTCTGGCACATCTACATAATGTTGCGGACCTTCATCATCATATCTTTTTGCTTCCGTATCTGGAGACCCTATTAGAAACCTACCTCCAGGAATTTTCACCATTTCTAAAGACACTCCATTACCCAAATCTTCAATTGCCTGTATAGCGATCCCTTGCCTACGGTTAACAATACTTCCAGAAGCATTAACCCTTACAACTTCAAAAGTAAATAATTCTCCTTTTTCTGGTTGAGCTCTTTGTGGCTGAGATATTTGTGGTGGAGAAATATGCTGAGTTTTCCTTTGAGAAGTCGGTTGAATAACAGACAAAATTTCTCCTACATTTTGAAACCTTTTCTTAGTTGCTCCCACAATCATTTTATCCAAGATTTCTCCACATTTATTACTCACA
>JAKQYE010000070.1 GCA_023356605.1 Trichodesmium sp. MAG_R02
CTGGTAAAATTATTAATCGTACTCAGAAAAGCGTTAGACAAAAAATAGAAGACTTGGGTAATGACGTTAGATTGGAAATAGTTTATATTCCTGAGGGAAGTTTTATCATGGGGTCGCCAATAGAGAAAGCTGCTAGAAACAGTTGCGAAAGTCCCCAACATAAGATGACTCTTCAGCCTTTTTATATGAGTAAATATCCTATAACTCAAGAGCAATATGAAGTCATTATGGGAAATAACCCTTCTAGGTTTATAGGAGAAAAACGCCCAGTAGAAAAAGTGAGCTGGCAGGATGCTAGGAAGTTTTGTCAAAGGCTTTCTCGGAAAATGGGAAGAGATTATAAACTGCCGAGGGAGAGTCAGTGGGAATATGCTTGTCGTGCAGGAACAACAACACCTTTTAATTTTGGAAAGACTATAACACCTGAGTTAGTTAACTATAATGGCAAGTATCCTTACGGTAATGCTCCTAAAGGAAAATATCGACAACAAACAACGGATGTGGGAATTTTTCCACCTAATGCTTTTGGTTTATATGATATGTACGGGAATGTCTGGGAATGGTGTGCTGAGGAATGGGATGACAACTATGATGGTGCTTCCAGGGATGGAAATGTTCGGCTAGATAGAAGTCAAGAGCTTCCTCGGCTCCGTGGTGGTTCCTGGTTCAGTAGTTCTAATGCCTGCCGTTCTACGTATCGTCTCAACATCGGTAGGCGCGACATCCACAGTTTTAATATTGGTTTTCGTGTTGTCTGTTCTGTCGCGAGAGTTTTTTGACTCTTTTCTCTTTTCTCTTTACCGTCAGGACTTACTCGTAACTACCATATCTAGTGGGGGCTTTCTGGTATTTGACCTCTACAGATAGTATTATCTATTGGGTATGTTTACAGCATTTTTCATGTGGGTTGACCACAGTAGGGATGTTGCATGCAAGGTCCCTACAAGGTTTTGGTTATGGGGATGTAGTTGATCAATTTGAAAAGCGCTGTAAGTCCTGGTTTGGTTAATTCTGATTTAATGGCATATCTTGAATGTTACTACGGTTTGAGCAGGTCTTTGGGGATGGGGAAAAATATTTATTTATTTTGGAGAGAAATGACTGATAAGGTTAATATAAAATTTTTACAATATTGAAGGACTTACGCAAAGAAACCCGGTTAAGAGAGTAAATCATTGTTTTTAACACATAAATATCTAGGAGAAACGGGGTTTCTCAGTTTGCCCGCGTAAGTCCTGATGAAATTTTTACAATATTGAAGAAAAAAATATTTGTAATTCTCTAGGGGAGGGCGGGCGATCGCTTGTGAAGATTTCAAGATTAATTAAGATTGGAAAAGGTTACTAATATCAATGGTGGCTGGCTGATTAACCTATGTCTTTTTTTGTTTTTTCGGTAAGGGAGTTTTAAGAATAATTGGTTAAATATTATGAGGCTTAAGATGGGATTTTAGGAGGGGATATTGTGATGTTATGGTGAGGTACAAATAGATTTAAAATTTTATCTCTGCATCTGTGGCCTTGTTGGTTTTTGTCTATTACTTCAGGAGCGATCGCTTATAAGTTAATTTTTTTTCTTTTTTAGAACTGCCTTTTTCTATGTTATTCTGTACAATAATGATAAAAATTATTTTATTCAGTTATGACTTTTCCTGAAACAAGCCAGCAGAACTATATATCACCGGATGTTAAAGAAAGCATACAAGAAGCTAAAGATAAAAAGCTTAAGGAATTAGATTTAAGCCAGAAGAAATTAACTGAAGTTCCTGGTGATGTTTGGGAATTAGAGCAGTTAGAAGTATTAGATTTACGTTGGAATAAATTAACAAATCTGCCGGAATCAATAACCAAACTCTCCAATTTAACTAAGCTTTATTTAAGTAGTAATAAATCAACAAGTCTGCCGGAATCAATCACTAAACTCTCTAATTTAACTTCGCTTTATTTAAGTGTTAATGAATTAACAAGTCTGCCGGAATCAATTGGCAAACTCTCCAATTTAACTGAGCTTGATTTAGATGGTAATAAATTAACAAGTCTGCCGGAATCAATCACCAAACTCTCCAATTTACATTGGCTTTATTTAAGTGGAAATAAATTAACAAGTCTGCCAGAATCAATCACTAAACTCTCCAATTTACGTTGGCTTTATTTAAAAAGGAATAAATTAACAAGTCTGCCAGAATCAATCACTAAACTCTCCAATTTACGTTGGCTTTATTTAGAAGATAATAAATTAACAAGTCTGCCGGAATCAATCACCAAACTCTCCAATTTAACTAAGCTTGATTTAGGTAGTAATCAATTAACAAGTCTGCCGGAATCAATCACCAAACTCTCCAATTTAACTTCGCTTGATTTAGGTGATAATAAATTAACAAGTCTGCCGGAATCAATCACCAAACTCTCCAATTTAAGTTCGCTTGGTTTAGGTAGTAATCAATTAACAAGTCTGCCAGAATCAATCACCAAACTCTCCAATTTAACTAGGCTTGATTTAGGTAGTAATCAATTAACAAGTCTACCAGAATCAATCACTAAACTCTCCAATTTACGTCGGTTTTATTTAATTAATAATCCCCTCAAAACTCCACCAATAGAAATTGCTACAAAAGGAATAGAAGAAATTAGAAACTATTTCCGGCAAGAACGAGAAAAAGGAATAGATTATATCTATGAAGCTAAATTACTAATTGTTGGAGAAGGTGGAGCAGGTAAAACAACTTTAGCTAATAAAATTCTCAACCCAAAGTATCAACTCAAAGATGAAGATACAACCAAAGGAATTGAAGTACATCAGTACAACTTTCAGACAAAAAACCAAAATGACTTTCAAATAAATATTTGGGATTTTGGCGGACAAGAAATTTATCACGCTACCCACCAATTTTTCTTAACAAAACGCTCCCTATATATCCTTGTCGCGGATACTCGTAATGAAGATACAGACTTTTATTATTGGCTCAATGTAGTAGAACTATTAAGCAGTAATAGCCCCTTATTAATAGTTAAAAATGAGAAACAAGAACGGGAACGAGAAATTAATCAACGGGCATTGCAAGGGCAATTTACTAATATCAAAGAAATTTTAGCTACCAACCTCGCAACTAATCGTGGTTTAGCAGAAATTATCAGAGAAATCCAACATCATATTAGTAAATTACCCCATATTGGCAGTAGATTACCTAAAACTTGGAAAAAAGTCCGGGAAATATTAGAATTAGATTCCCGTAACCATATTAGTCTAGAAGAATATTTATCTATTTGTGAACAAAATGGCTTTGAAAAAACGGAGTATAAATTACAGTTAAGTGGCTATTTACACGACTTAGGAGTTTGTCTTCATTTTCAAGATGATCCACTGTTAAATAAAACAGTTATTCTCAAACCAGAATGGGGAACAGCAGCAGTTTATAAAGCATTAGATAGTCAGACAGTTCGTAATAAATTTGGTAAATTCAACAAAGATGATTTAACCAATATCTGGAATGAAGAAAAATACTTGAATATGCGCGATGAACTACTACAATTAATGATTAGATTTAAACTCTGTTATAAAATTCCTGGTACTTCTCAGACCTATATTACCCCTCAACTTTTAACAGAAAATCAATCAGAATATGACTGGGATGAAAATAATAATTTGATTTTACGTTACACCTACGAATTTATGCCTAAAGGAATTATTACTCAGTTTATTGTAGCTATGCACAAAGATATTGAAGAACAAAAATATGTCTGGAAAAGTGGAGTTATTCTCAATAAAAATGAAACAAGAGCAGAAGTAATTGAAGATTACAACGGAAGAAAAATAAAAATTAGGGTCTCTGGAAAGCAAAAACGGGATTTAATGACCATCGTAACTCACGAATTAGATAAAATTCACAATTCCTACAATAATCGACTAAAATATAATCAATTAATTCCTTGTAATTGTTCCACTTGTAAAAATAACCAGAATCCACATTTCTATAAACGGGAAAAATTAAAAGAATGGGTGACTAATGGTAGACTAAAAGCTAACTGTGATAACTATCCTTATGAAGAAGTTGATATAAGAAGTTTAATTGATGATGTGATAGACATATATGAAGAAAATAAACTCTCACAATCTCACCCTTATCCAAGTTATATCAATATAAATGATAGTCGTGACTTTGTAATAGACGCCAATCAGAAACTTATCAGAAATAAAACCATGAATAAAAAAATTGACAAAAGTCGAAAAATCCAAAATCAAGACGGAAATATTACAGGTAATGTACTCGGTGACGAAAGTAATATTGAAGGTAAAATAACCACAAATCCTCAGCCACCAAAAAACGAAAAATCCGGTAAATTTGGATGGCTAGATTTTTTGACTTGGATGCAGAATGGGCAAATTATTTACTATTTAATCTCCGTCACTATCGGCATTTGTTTACTCATTATTTATCCCAAATTATTTCCATCTGGTTTCCCTAAATTAATAGAGAAAATTCAAGATATATTTCCAGCTCCCCAAGTAGAAAGAGAATCTGATATAAATTAGTAATAACTGTTTATATAGCCGCCGCAATGTATGTAGTAAAAGCCTTTAGAAAAAAAAACTTTTAAACATTAAGACAGGACTTAAGCAAAGCTTGCTAATTAAACATAAAAGCATTGACAAATAAAAGTATTAGCCTTTTTTTTTCTCTAAAAAAACTACCTAGTTTTTAGTCTTTCAAGCTTATAAAATGAGCATTTTGGGCGCTCCCTAAACAGAAAAATCAAGGAACAAATATATCCGACTCCCTCCAACGGGAAGCCCTAGGGGTGGACTCCCATCCTCGGAGGGGGTATCCGACTACCTCATCTATATAGTTATTTTAATTTAGATTGAGATAAGTATTTCCTGCTATAACTAAGTCTCAGCAGAAAAAGTTTTCCATTCTTATTTAAAATGACTATACCTTCCCTGTTCCTCTGTAGGGACGCCCTTATGCAACCTCCCTACCTACTCCTCTGCTCCTTAAAAGACCTTTTCAGCAAACCCTAAGTAGGTAGACATGAAAAAAAAACTCGCTATATTAAAATTTGTATACCAACTCCAAGCTACTCCACACAGTTGATTTGAGGTAAATTTACATTTTGTTACATAGAGAAAAATTGTAACCGCTACCTACTTATATCATGTCCGGATAATTAGTAATAAAAAGTATATAGCTTGTAGTAGGGTAAATAACAGCAACAGCCCTATGTGGGAACTATATTTAACTCAAGAGTCTTGAAAGCCCTAGATAAGTAAGCTTACCCATTCCTAAAGTCCAGTATCTAAAGAGCGATCGCATAATAGACTTTATCCTCAGCCCCAGTTTGACCATCCTGCTTCCCCATAGAAGAATAAGTTACCTACCAGAAAAGTCGAAATTTAGGAACAAATACAACCTCTGTAATCTTTCCTCCATAAAGATTATCATAGTTGAGAGCGATCGCTTTAATATGCACTTACAGCAGTTTTCATGTGGAGGGACGTTGCATAACAAAAATGGGTTTCATCTTACCTAGGGAAACATCCCCACAAGGTTTTGGTTATGGGCATGTAGTTCATCCATTTAAAAAGCGCTGTAGAGCTAAAGCCCTACTAGGAACCCTAACTATAACTACTCAACCGGACATAGTATTACCAAAACTCATAGATAATATGCCATTGACAGAGGGCCAATACTATCTCCACAGGGGCAATACCATTGGCCCCTACTGCGGTTCTGGGTAAGTCCTGTAAGATCTACTCACTCCCTACTCCCTCAAACACTAGACTGAAGTTGAAACTCCAAAAGTTGATCAGAACTAATTTTCAAACCAGAACAATATTGGATCCTTGGCATTTCAACTGGAGAAGCAACAGACTCATCTAACCACAACAACCATCTACTCCCAGGAGGAAGAGAACTCAGACTAAAAGAATTTTGAGTCAACCAAACCAAAGGCTTTTCCGGTAGGTTTCCAGCCACCACCTCTTCCCCAAACTTAACCCCAGCCAAGGTTTGCAACATAGCCAAATTACCATAAACCAACCCAGTAGCAGCCGTCCAAAGTCGAACATTTAACAGAGAGCGGTTAGCATAAAAATACAAAGAAGCAGCAGCAGTCACCGCAGCCTCAAAATTATCAGGTTGCCACTCACCAGCACTATCAAGACAAATTAGAATTTCCTCCCCCGCCCTAGACACTTCTAGCTCCCGAACCCGCAACTCCCCATAACGGGCACTACTGCGCCAGTGAATAAAACGACTAGGGTCTCCGAACCGGTACGGTCTTAATGCCCGAGTTAGCCCCTCCGAAGCCATTTGATAACGACTATGTTCGCGAAGTTGACGACTACATTCTTGACCAAGCTCATCTATGATCGGGCAACTCTTCAGGGGTAAAACCTTGGGATAGACAACAGCAGTAGCTTTAGCATTTCGACTACGCCGACACCAGAATAGACCCAGAGGTGCTGCAGTTCTAAGTTGAAGATAATGCCATCTATATATACCCCTTTTTTTAGTAGGAAGGTAGTAAACCCAATAGTAAGTTTCTTGAGCAGGAATGACTTCTATTGCTTGTCGCACAGGTTTCCCTAATACAATAGGAATTTCATCTTGGAGTTGTAGCAAAGCCAGTGGTTCATTAGTAGTATTTTCTATTGTTAAAGCGATCGCTAAACTATCACCCATAGTTATAGGTTGAATTTGATGACGACGCACTTTTATTTGACGTAGCGATCGCCCAGGCAAAATAGCACTTACTCCTAACAATGCGAAACTAATTCCACTAATTACATATAACCATCCTATCATAGTATTAGTAGCAGCAAAAAAGAAGAACATTGATAATACTAGAAGTAATCCACCTGCATAAGCTGGTTTAACCCAATTAATTTCTAGCCAGTCAGATATTTTGTCGTAAATTTTCATTTAGTAAATTATTATATTAATAAGAGTTACGCAAAGAAACCAGGTTTTGACAGTAAATCATTGTTTTTAACACATAAATATCTACGATAAACCGGGTTTCTCAGTTTGCCTGCGTAAGTCCTGATTAATTAAAATTCACCCAGAAACCCAATAATGATCAGACATTTCAATAAGAGTAAAAAACAATAATCAAAAGAATAAACCCGGTTTCTGCTAAAAGCAAACAAGTTCTATTGATATTTTAAAAAAAAAATTTACCAACATAACTCTTCCTCCAAAAGTTCCTTTAAATTACTCTTCCATGGTTCAACAGGAAAAGACATTGCTCCTTTATCCAAAAGAGCTTTATTCCCCTCTTTAACCCTTCCTTGAACCTTGACAAATACAGGTATTTTCTGAAAACCTTGATTAACCCACTTTTCCAGAGCAATAGCTAAAATTCTACCTCTTTCTAATAAAGTTCTTAACCGCTCATAGTTTAATTTTTTTGTTATTAACTTTTGATAATGTATCTAATCCCTTTGCACTTAGTAAATCTCCTGGTCTAAGCTTATTTTCAATTAAAATTTTAACAAGTCTATTATACTCACTTAGAGTTAAAGGTTGTAGCTGTTGCTTTCTAAAATGACCAAAAGGAGAAATTAATAAAATATCTACGTTTCTTTGGGTAAGTCCTGTATATTAAACACCCAAGTTTTAATAGTTTAGTAAATTTGTGAAAAACCTTGCTAAAATACTTCAGTAACTCCTAAATACCTTACCCGTGATTGCGATTTATCCAGGCAGTTTCGATCCTATTACCCTAGGTCATATAGATATTGTAGAAAGAGGCTGTAAGCTGTTTGAAAAAGTAATTGTGGCCGTACTGCGAAATACCAGTAAGACCTCTTTATTTACTATTGAGCAGCGTTTGAGTCAAATTCGCCATTCCACAGAACACTTGCTTAATGTAGAAGTAGCTTGTTTTGATGGTTTAGCGGTAAACTATGCAAAAATGCAACAGGCTAAAGTCCTAATTCGAGGTCTACGAGTTCTTTCAGATTTTGAAAAAGAATTACAAATGGCCCATACTAATAAAACCTTATCACCAGAAATAGAGACAGTTTTTCTGGCTACCTCTAATGAATATAGTTTTTTAAGTAGTAGTGTAGTTAAAGAAATTGCCATTTTTGGTGGCTCAGTAGATCATCTCGTTCCTCAGCACATTGCTATTGATATTTATAAATGTTACGACAAAACTCAGCCAAAGCCAATACTGAACCAGAGGTAAATGGGCAAAATGTCGAGAATGAATCTACCAGTGGTTCCCCTGGAGTAGATATTCAGCGAGAACTAAATAGACTGGAAGAGATTATTCTTGATAGTCCTAGAATACCTTTTGTGGGGCGCACTTTAATAGATGAAGAACAGTTGTTAGACCAACTCGATATTGTGCGTCTGAATTTACCGGTTGCTTTTCAGGAAGCTGAAATGATTGTTCGCCATAAAGATGATATATTTCAAGAAGCTGAACTTTACGCTGAAGAGATTATTGAAAATGCAGAACAACGAGCTTCTCAAATCTTAAATGAAATGGGCCTTGTACAGCAGGCCAAATTAGAAGCAGATCAACTTAGAAACCAGGTTCAACTAGACTGTGAAGCAATTCAACAAGCTACTATAGCTGAAATTGAACAAATTCGCTATCAAGCTCAACAAGAACTTGAAGAAATGAGAGCTAGAGCGATCGCTGAGTGTGATGAAATTCAGAATGGTGCTGATGACTATGCCGACCATGTACTCGACAGTATTGAACAGCAGTTAACAAATATGCTCCAAGTTATTCGTAATGGTCGCCAACAACTAGGAGGAGATGGAACTTTAGGCACGACCTTAAATCATACTAATGATTAAATAGCAAAAGGATAACTTAGTTGACAATTTACGAATCTAAGGGTCTCGAATGGGTCAGTTATTCCAAGTCATCAAAAAGTAAAATTTCTCAACAAAAGCTTACAGCTACTACTGAAAAGCTGTTTGACTTAATCTAGAATGGCGCGGGTCGAGTAGGGACGCGCCGAAGCAAATAAATACTATTAAAGCATATACTCAGGACAAAGAACATTAACTTAATCCATGAATAAAGTGAGTTATCTCAACTTCTTCTGTCTAAAAATACATATCTACCTATCCTACATTGAGTAGGAAAAAAGGTAGTATTTGACATTCTTCCCGGCCTAAAGCAACGGAGAAAACACCGAGCCGTAGCTCCCCGGCGGGTTGAGGTTTCCCAGGCTACCGCCACTTTGTCAGTAGTCTTACACTTGCCTCCACTTCCATTTTGTGTCTCGGATTACCTACCCGCGACTAATATATTCTCTTTGAACCAACAACATAATAACATAACCTGTGAAAAAAATCAACTAAAAAGTCGCCCTAGAAGGGGGAGGCTTTCAACCCAATTTTTCGGTAAATCCTGAAATTATCTCAGGGATAACTGTTTACTTGGCCATAGCCCTGTATGAGTTAACAGTTTCTAACATAGTGTTGTTCATTAAGGAGCACCGAACCCACCCCTAACCCCTCCTAGTCGGTGAGTAGGCAGGATGTTGCATAAGGGCTTCCCTACAGAGGAACAGAGAAGGTATAGATGAGGTAGTCGGATATACTTGTCCCTTGGTTTTTCTGCCATGGGAGTGGGGGAGATCCTAACTTTTTCAGCTTTTTACCACCGAACTTCTGGTACTTTTTGCTGGCCAAATAAGATTAAGGCATTTATATCTCAATGCTTTTATAATTAATCGGCAAGTCCTAATTATTATTATTAAATTTCCTATTTGATAGATATTCTCTAGTTGTCAGATAAATAACTTCATTTTCATTATTATATATGGGGTCTATAAATAATTTTCTCAACTATCCGTCGTTTCATATTCCCGTCAATACCAATCAAACGAACATAATCATTTTGATGTTCAACTAAACAATTTTCTATAGCATTTATCACTTCTTTTTCTCCATGATTCTCTATTTTTCCGCAACTTTTCCATGAACCAGTTTTATATCTACGCTTATCTGTATATTCCATCCCAATTTTTAAACCATCTTGGATAATTTTTTGTATTTGTTCCCTCACCTCTGAACTGAGATTACTACTTTTAATATCATGATTAATCTGATTTTCATTGAAATGATTAGGTGTAGTTATTTCTGGAGATGAATAATTATAATTTGGCGTCAAATTTTCCAGTTGACTTGTTTGAGAAACACCGAACAATCGAGATTTATTATATTCTTCTACTAACCGCAATTCTCTAATACGTTGTTGTTCTCCAACCATAACTTTTCCATATTCTAGAAGATGAGAGAGATTAAAATTAGGTTTGGGAAAATCTGGGGTTTTTTCTACAGAATTCACTACCCTTCTAGAAATTTTTTCTATTCCTACTTGATGAATAAAATCACAAATCTGTTCATCATATATCCGACTTCTTAATGCACTAAAAAAATCTATAGCTTGGTCAGAAAATTTATCTATTAAATTCTCAATATCTCCCACAGAAAGTTCATCTGTTTGAAATATACTACCTACTATACCAACTCGATCTGCTCTATTTGGTTCCCAATAAAATTTCTCCATTCGACCATCTCTAATTAAAGGTGCATAGAGAGTAGAAAAATCATTTCCAGTCACAATAATTGGTATTCTATGTAGGGGAGTTTCATCGTAACTACCAGGCAATTGTACATTCGTAGGATTATCAGCAATATTCATCAAAGTAGCATTTACTAATTGAGTATTTACTGTATATTGAGTACCCGCATCAAACCTACCTGCACCTGCATCTAAATCATTAATAAATAAGGCACACATTCGGCCTTGAACTTTAATTTTTTCTGATGCTTCTCGATAACGTAAACGTAATAAACGCGCTGGATCTCCCGCATCTTTACTTTCTAATTCTCCCCCAGATATTGTGACAGGTTCTATTCCCATTTTTTCAAATACTAATTGACATTGAAAAGTTTTTCCTTCTCCTTTTCGTCCGTGTATTCCTAGTATTAAAGGCACTCTCACCCTAGGCAGGGTTAAGAAGTTTTTGGTAATATGAACTGCTAGTTTATCTACGAATCTAGGTGATATATAATATGGCATGGCTTTTAATGTTTGCTTAGTATCAAGAGGAGTTCGATACAGATTTTAAACAGATAATAATAAGTATTGTTGAATTTTATTAATCTTATTAAAAAAAATAGAAAAATAACGAAAAATATCTTAGACTGGGATTAGTTAAATTTCCATAAATAGGTTTATGAATGAAATTATCTGATTATAAGGAGAGAGTTTTTAGATAATTGGTAAGAAAAATTTGAAATTTTCCCTAGATTTGGGGTTTTTATTTGAAGTGTTTGATTCTACCACAACTGGGATACAATTAATAGTTAAGCTTTGAGTGTAGAAGATTTAAATGATTTTGTAGAAAGATTTAAGAAATACACAGGTCATTACCCAGAGTCAGTTTATGCAGACCAAATTTATCCAATAAGAGAATATTAGAATAGGTAGTTCTCCCCTGTTTTCACCACCCAAAAATATTGAGAAATCAATGAAGAAACAAGATCCACAGCGATGAAAGATTAGGTCACCATATTGAGAGTGAATTTAGGCCACGCCAAAAGAGGATTTAATTTATACAAAGGGATGGCCAAACTTTGGGAAGCTCCCATAACTGGGATAGAAGGACCTGAGGCTGTGCGATCGCAATTAATTTTTATTGAGCCCACCCTACTTAACTAGGTAGTGGTTAAAATTTATCCCTATGTAACAAAATCTAAATCCCCCTATAATCCACTACTTAGAGGAACTTTAAATTAATTTACAAAATTTCATATAGTTAAGCAATTTTTGTGCATACCGACTTAGAACATATTTTTGACATCCTCCCCGGCTATTAGGCAGTGGGTTTCTACCGAGCCGTAGACCCTCGACCTAGCATCTCACAGGCTGCTGCCACTTTGCCAGTAGTCTTATACTGGCCGACCTATCCCTTCTTTTGTCGTGGAAAAAAATAAACCAAAAAGCCGCCCGCTTATAGGCGAGGCTTTAAACCCAATTTTTCGGTAAATTAAATAAATCTCAGAGATTGTGGGAATTCAGTATTTACTACTAACCTCAACAGTTTGTAATAAAAGCCATATAGAAATGTGGAGTTGTTAAGGTTTTCAAATCAACAAAAAAACCCAATTTATTTTGTTAGTTAAAACTGGGTTTTGCCATAAATAAAAATAACTAAAGAGGCTGTCTAGAAATCAACTTTTCAAAATGAGCTTGAGTTTGTTGTAACATTTGCTCACGACTATCTTTGACTTGATTAAGAGAAGGAACTAAATTACGAGCATGTAAAGTCATATGAAATTGTAAATCAGCTACATACTCACTAACATCTTGATGTAAAGAACAAGATGGATATTTTTTAATTTCTGAATTCAAAGTTATCTTCTCCCTTAAATTATTTTAGTTTATTTGTTTATAATCAAAGAAAGTAGCACATAAATTTTCCCCATATTTAAACCTAGTAATGAAGTTTAATATTAATCAGTACATAAAATAATATTTCTTTACATAGTTTGGAAAAAGAACCACTCAAACAAAAAATATATTGAAAATAGTCACAGGAATTTGCTAAAAGAAATCGAACATAAGTATTCAGCTATCAGCCATTAACTCTGGTTTTCTAGAAATACTTAACTCTGACTCAATTAATAAAGCTTTGAGGGTACACCAAAAGTAATAACTGATAACTAATAGCTAAGGGCTGAATGCTTGGATAAAACAAAACATTTCCCTCTAGGGATATTACCACTTTAATAAGTTAAACTCTTCCATATCCACCGTATCACGGTTACGATAAATTGCTAAAACTATAGCCAAACCCACAGCAGCTTCAGCAGCAGCAACAGTAATTACAAAGACAGTAAAAACCTGGCCTTTAATATTTTGACCATCTAGAAAATTAGAAAAGCCCATCAAATTCAAATTTACAGCATTGAGAAGTAACTCAAGAGACATCAGCACCCTAACTGCATTACGGCTAGTAACTAAGCCATAAATTCCTATACAAAAAAGTGCTGCTGCCAATAACAAAAAATATTCCAGTTGCAATTGCATAAACTAACTAATAAACTATTTGAATTGACTAAATTATCTTAACCTTTTTGAGTAGAATCTTCCGGGATACTTGACACTAATTCACGAGGACGTTCTGGCAAACTTAAAACAGGTGTTTGAGCGATATTAGTTGGTATTTCATCAGGCAAAACATCTCGGCGAGCCAAAATAATAGCACCCACCATTGCCATTAACAAAAACACAGAAGCCAGTTCAAAAGGAAGTAAAAAATCTGTAAAAAAGTGCTTACCAATTAACACAATTGAACTTTCTCTAGTAGCATTTCCAATAACAGGAATTGACCAGGAAGTAGACAATACCATTGTACTTAGTAAAGCAAACAAACCAAAACAAACTAAACCTGTAGCTACCTTTCTAAACCAAGCGTTAGGCAAAGCCGTAAAATCTTCTCGTTTGTTTACAAGCATAATCGCAAATAAAATTAGGACATTAACAGCCCCAACATAAATCAAAACCTGGGCAGTAGCTACAAAGTCAGCGTTTAATAAAAGGTATAAACCAGAAATGCTCAGAAATACTCCACCCAACAAAAACGCTGAGTGTACAATATTAGAAAACAATACTACTCCCAAAGCAGCCGTAATCATCATTACAGCTAATATAACAAAAGAAACGAATTGAACTCCTTGTGCTAAATCCACTTTTTATTCCTTTAGAGATATCTGAATTTTGAACTATATTTTTTGAGCCCACAGTTATTAGTTGGTGGTGGCTAAAAATCAACTCAACCATCTCATAACTAATAACTAATAACTAATAACTAATAACTATTTTTCGGTCATTTCTGCCACTGTTTTTTCTGCTTCCATTTGTTCGAGAATTTCCTCTGGACGCAGACCAGCACGACACGAAGAATGAGAAACTGTATGAGGATCGATAACCCCTTTAGGCAAGTAAGCTAGTTCCCTCATAGGAGTAACCATTGGGTCATTTGTCACCTTGTATGGTAATCTGCCCAGAGCCACATTATCATAATTCAACTCATGACGGTCATAAGTGGCTAACTCATACTCTTCTGTCATGGAGAGACAGTTACTGGGGCAATATTCCACACAGTTCCCACAGAATATACAAACTCCAAAATCAATACTGTAATGTTTGAGCTTTTTCTTTTTGCTTTCTTTATTAAATTCCCAATCTACTACAGGTAAATTAATTGGACAAACCCTTACACAAACTTCACAGGAAATACACTTGTCATATTCAAAGTGAATTCTACCTCGAAATCTTTCGGAAGGAATCAATTTTTCATAAGGGTACTGTACCGTAACCGGTCGACGGCGCATATGGTCAAAAGTTACAGATAGACCTTGACCAATATATTTGGCTGCTTGAAAAGTTTCTTTAGCGTAATCACTTACTTGATTGAGGAATTTGAACATAGGGTTTTGCCTTATAAAACTTAGAGTTACAATTTGAGCTTCATTTCCTGTTAGGTCTAAGTTTCCTTAGTTAACATCCCACCGATATTAATTTTTTTACAACAACTATACCTTGTTTCTTAGCTCAGTACGTCGTCAATTTATCTTAACGTTGATTAAAGACTAGCATTCTCCTCCAAAGAAGCGCCCTATGGGAAAAACAACGAATATTGCAGCTTAATAATAGATATGTTAGCGCATATTTCCTATTTCCTAAATCATTAAGCAGAAAATACTTGAAAAAGCATAAACTGACAACCAAACTAATCAGAGAAAACCAATTGATTATGATTGAAGATTTGGCAATCTTGAATATAGAACACTAGTCATAACCTGCACCCATTACTTGCTATGAAGACATGATCCAGGAGTAGTTACTGATGCTAACTGGGTAGAGTTAGTCAGAAGTTAGAATATAAGGCCAAAGGGTATGAGCATGAATTAATTAAAATCAACAGATATTTCCACTAATTTTAAGAGTTGCTTTAATTGTTAGGAGATAGTTAGGAAAATAACCTCTAATCTAAGTATAAAAGAGTGTTACATCATGACCATCACATTAAGGCAAGTTAAATATTTCGGCTGTGGGACTCCCAGGAGCGGTCTGTGGAGGAACCTTAAGACCTCGTTTGGGTAGTATTTAGCTCAAAAGCCTGTAGTGAGCATATAGAGAGTAAATTTACATAGCTGATGGGGGGAGAAAAATTAACCCATATTTTGAGGTTGAGGAATTCCCCATTGTTCCATAGGTGCAACTTTGGGAGAGTTTTAACCGCCAAAGGCAACAGGAAAGGCTAACTTTAAGGCCGCAGTTAATAACAAGTTAACCAAAGCTATTGGTAATAAGAACTTCCAGCCCAAGTCTAATAATTGGTCAATTCTTACCCTTGGTAATGTCCAACGTAGTAGAACTGCTATAAATACAAGCAGATAAGTTTTGAGTAATGTCATGGTAATACCCAAAGTGGCGTTGATTATTTGTAACCAAGGAGTTGTTTCACTTACCCCAAACCAGTTCGATAGAAGTTCTACTGGAAATGGAGACTGCCAACCACCCAGATATAAAACTGCTACAAGTAGGGAAGATAAAACTAAGTTGATATAGGAGGCTAAGTAATACAGAGCAAATTTCATGCCAGTATATTCAGTTTGATATCCTGCTACCAATTCTTCTTCTGCTTCTGGAAGGTCAAAAGGAAGACGCTCACATTCGGCCAATACTGCTATCCAGAAAATTATGAACCCCAGTGGTTGTCTCCAGATATTCCATCCAAGGATGCCATAACTTGATTGTTGTTCAACAATATCAATTGTACTGAGACTATTGGACATCATCGCTACTGCCAATACAGCTAAGGCCAAAGGAATTTCATAACTAATAGATTGTGCTGCTGCCCGTAGACCTCCAAGTAGAGAATATTTATTATTAGAGGCATAGCCAGACATTAGTAGTCCAATGGGTTGAATGCTGGAAAGAGCGATCCACAAAAATATTGCTACCCCAAGGTCTGTAATTACTAAATTTTGCCCAAAGGGTACCACTAAGTAGGAGAGAAATACTGGTATGGCTACAATTACCGGGCCTAATGTAAATAGTAAGGGATCTGCTTTGGCTGGAACAACGTCTTCTTTGAAAACTAGCTTCAGACCATCAGCGAGGGGTGCTAGAGTACCTAAAGGGCCCATATATTCTGGCCCAATTCTTTGTTGTGCAGCTGCAGAGATTTTTCGTTCTAGCCATACTGTTACTAGAACCCCAACAGTAGCAACAATGATCATTAATAACATGGGGAATGGTAGCCAAAGAGTTTTGGCTATTTCTGATGGTAAGCCCATATCTAAAAGGGCTTGAATAAATGTTCTTTGTAGATCGATTCCTGAATTCATTTACAATATGTTTATTTGTTTGGATAAAGTTAATTTTAGATTGATATCCTACCCGGCCTCAAGAGATGGAGATTCACTGAACTAAAGCTTAAGGACTAGTTTAGGTTTCATTCACTTCTGCACTTATCTCACCCATCCCCTCCTGGGAGAGGAGCAAGAGGAACTCCCTAGTCTCTTTATTGTCTCGGGTGCAAGGCCTAGAATAATGTGTTTCTTGCTGCATTTTCATCGCGGCTGTGCCTACCATTACACAATTAAGGCAAAAATATTCTCTAATTGAAAGGTTTAACTTTCCACCCTTGCATCCTGAAAATGAGCAAATTTGAGAAGTAGGTTTTCACCTACTAATTACTCTAAAATTACCGCCGTATTTTCATCCTTTTCCTTTTGGAAATGTTCCTCAGGAACATCCCCTAGAGAGCTAACCCACCCCTACTCTATCTTGGGAGGGAACCTTGAGGGGTGGGTTAGGATTATTAACCATTCTAGAAATATGTCTAATTTCTAAAACAATTGTTTGGTTTTCACGAATTATTTCAGCAGATGATTTATGTAGACAATTAGTTTTTGTCTGTTTAAGTTTGTCATTAAATTTAGCAAGTTTAATTTGTGAAATTTCTACCCTCTTAGATACCTGATTTTTTTGACATTACAGCATTTTTCATATCGGTCGACCACAGTAGGGACGTTGCATGCAACGTCCCTGCAAGGTTTTGGTTATGGCAATGTAGTTCATCAATTTGAAAAGCGCTGTAAGGTTTACTTAATTTTCGCCCTTAGCAGTCAAAATATTTACACTTGCGTTTATGTTCCTGTTATGGTGACTAACCCATTCAGGAAAGTCCCATTCTCTAACATTTAAAGGTAATTTTTCTATATTTTTCTGTAAGACAGATGATGTTCTTATCCTAACCACTTGAGATTAGGAAATTTATCACAGGGTCATGACTTTAAAAGCTTAATCCCATTTCCACTTAATACAAAACATAGAATCAGATTAACGTTTTTCCAAGGGAGTATAAGAGACATCATGCCCTCCAGAATAAATTTGTGTAGGACGGAAAATCCGATTAGCTACTAGTTGCTCTTTCCAATGAGCTAACCAACCAGCTACACGAGCAATGGCAAATACAGGTGTAAATAGATCGCTAGGAATACCTAATTTCCGATAAACAAGACCAGAGTAAAAGTCCACATTTGGGTAAACTCCTTTATGTCCTAGTCTTTCTTCTACAACCTTTTCCATCTCTAGCGCTATTTCATAATATTTGTCGTAGCCAAATTTTTCAAATAATTCTACTGCTAGTTCCTGAAGGATAATTGCTCTTGGGTCTTTCACTTTATAGACTCGGTGACCAAAACCCACGATTTTTCCCTTTGCCCCAAAATATTTTTCTAGATATGGTCTAACATTTTCTACCGAGCCAATTTCAGACAACATATCAATCACATCCTCATTTGCTCCTCCATGTAGTGGACCGGCAAGAGTTCCCACTGCTGAAGCTATAACTCCGTAGGGATCAGTTAAAGTAGAAGCAGTTACCATTGCTGAGAATGTAGAAGCATTAATAGTATGTTCAGCATGAAGAGTCAGACAAACATCAAACACTTTTGCTGCTAATGGATCGGGTTCCTTTTCATTTAGCATATACAAAAAGTTGGCTGCATAGTCCAAATCATCTCTTGGCTTTACAGGATCGTTACCTTTACGCATTAACTCAAAGGCAGCTACCATTGTGGGTATATTGGCCAATAGCCTTACTACCGCTGCCCTAATGTATTCTGGATTATCCAGGGCACGACGAGAATAAAATAAGCCCAGAGCTGCTGCTGAAGTCTGTAGAGCATCCATAGGATGTCCAGTTTCCGGGAAACATTTCATCATGTCCCGAATTCTATATTTGATTCTTCTGTGATTACGAATCTCATCCTCAAAACTTTGCAATTCTTCTTTGCTAGGAAGGTGGCCCCAAATTAAAAGATATGATGTTTCTATAAAAGAACTCTTTTTTGCCAATTCTTTAATATTAATGCCTCGGTATTCCAATATTCCTTTTTGTCCATCGACGTAGCTGACACTTGATTTGGTAGCAGGAATACCTTCTAAACCAGGCTTAAATTCGATGCAGGCCACGGACATGACGATCCTCTTTACTTTCAGATATGAACTTACTTAAGTTACATTATCAAGTAGCTTAATGATGTTGTTGTTTTAACAATAAAATATTAATAATTTTGCCTAATTCAGCATGAATTTTGGGGGTGTCAACCAAAACATTTGACTATTGCCTACTGGTAAACCAACTGACGGCAAGGAAATGCCTATCACACCAGCTTTTTTGAGTATTAGGACTTCCCTGGCTTCTCCCCAGATTAGAATTTCTGCCCAATTTCCTAAGTCTGGTTGATGGCCTACTAGGGCTAATTCTCTATTGTTTTTAGGTGGCAATGTTTCTAGCCATCGCAGCCACAGATTAATATCTCCACCAGGGGCTAAAGCAGGAAATTCTTCTACTTTGGAACTTAATTTATTAGTTTGAAGGATTTTAGCTGTTTGATTTGCTCTGACTAAGGGACTGGTGAGAATTAGGTTGAAATTTAGACCTAGTTGTTTGAGTTTTTGAGCAATTTTGTGAGTTTTGCGATCGCCTATTTCTGTCAAGGGACGTTCTGTATCTGTGACATAATCTTCTCTATCTGCAGCTATACCGTGGCGGATAAAATAAACATTTGTACTCATGATTACTATTGTGTTTATGTTTGTTTCTGATATCATTTAATGAGATAAAAGTCAATTTTTCCCCACCAGAAAATAATATCGGAAAGGAAGAATAAATTAAACTCGAATAAATAGTTTAGCAATTAAAAATTACTTATTTTTAAAAGAATGGGATTTACTAAAATGACCTTTTTTTCTCCTTATCAAAGAATAGGCTTTTAACCCTAAATGGTAATTAGCGAGACCTAATTTGTAAGCATTCAGCCATCAGTTATTAACTTATTATTACACTCACTAAGTAATTAGTATCCACAGAGAATTATAGCGGTTTTCAAATTGATGAACTACATCACCATAACCAAAACTTTGTAGAGACGTTGCATGCAACGTCTCTACTGTGGTCTGCCAACATGAAAACTGCTGTAAGAGTAAAAAGTTATGAATGAAACTGGCTATCAGCTAACCTGAGTTGTTCTTTGAATATTTTCAAAAGTTCAAAGCTGGATGGGAGTTAGCTGAATGCTTATATTTTACAATACCAATTTTCTCAAGTATGGCTATACATCGTACTCAAGAATGAAATCATATAATGTTATTAACAGGACTTAGATATAACCAATATATCTCTGGGATAATTAATCTCAAACTCTTGGAATACCTCGCTCACAACTTAGTTTCTGGGTTAGATGTCTAATATATTTAGTAGAGGTATTTAATGTTGCAGAGCACCCACGGCTGTTCACCCCGAAAGATAGTGTATGACTTGATATGGGTGGGTAACTATTTATCATAACTCTTGGTATGGCATAAGTTCATGAGATTAGTATCACCCTAATTTAGGGATAGTCAAAACATAAGGTTTCAAGCCCCCTCCCTTATTGATCCTGAAAAAAGGAAATTTTAGATTTTCTGGCCTTCGGCTATAACTATAGGTATTGATCACTGATAAGGTGGTAACTCACAAATAACATAACAGAATTCAGGACTTACGCAGGCAAACTGAAAAACCCGGTTTCTCGCAGATATTTATGTGTTAAAAACAATGATTTACTGTCTTAACCGGGTTTCTTTGCGACAAATAACATAACAGAATTGCTATTGTTGAGACAAAAAAACCCTGCGCTCCGATAGGCAGGGGTTTTACAGGCCGATAACATATTTTCGCCATTCTTTGTTGCTACCACTTTTAAGGTGTTTAGTCAATTCAAAGTAAAGACCACTGTAAGGTTTTTTAGGACGGGAGCCCAAAATCATATTAGCTTCTCTTGGGGTCCGATTTCCTTTTTGTACATTACAACGAACACAAGCAGTCACAAGGTTTTCCCAAGTATCACCACCACCACGCGATCGCGGCACTACATGATCTAAGGTCAAATCATTACCCACATAACCACAGTATTGACAAGAATGACCATCTCGATGCATAATATTCTGGCGTGTTAAAGGAATATCTTTGTAAGGGACTCGGACATAATAGCGCAGTCGGATGACTGTAGGCAGGAGAAGATCTGGTAGAACATATATTCCGTTATGTTCAATTTGCACCGCTTTACCCTTGAGCAATAAGACGATCGCTCGTCGCCAACTCGTGATATTGAGCGGTTCATAAGAAGCGTTCAAGACTAAAACACTGGCCATTGATATTTCCGAAAAGAGAATAATTTCTAATATCTTACCACAATTGATATCCTTAGTTTGGATTTAAATAATTTTCTGTCAAATTTATCAGTGGAAAAATATATTTTTTTATTTTTTAAAAACAAATATTTTTCATCAACAGGACTTACGCAGGCAAACTGAGAAACCTGTTTTCTCGTAGATATTTATGTGTTAAAAACAATGATTGACTGTAGAAACCGGGTTTCTTTGCGTAAGTCCTGATCAAGCTAGAATGTCTCATCAATTAATTCTCAAAGGGCTACTTGGCAAAAGTTTTGGGCTTTTGGCCTTAAGATAGTCCATAGGCTAAAAACCTTAAGGGACAAGATTTCTAAGGTCTAATTGACAACAAAGCCTAAATCTATCCTGACTTTGTAAATTTTGGGAGTAGAGAATCTTAACAAATTAGGACTTATGCACATACACTAGTTGTAATATGAGTATCCCTTAAAATAATGACTTAAAATACACCATGTATAGCGATACTGGGTAAGTCCTATAAATAAAAAAATTAACTGATAGAGGAATGAGTAGAAATGTTGAGTTGGGAAAAGACTTCTTTTAAAACTCTGGCAATAGAAAATGATGTTTATGGAGGTATTTGTCAAAGAGCATGGATAGAAGTTAACGATCAGGCATTGATTTATAATGTCCAACAACTTAAGGGTCTTTTATCAGCTAAAACTCAACTAATGGGAGTAGTAAAAGCAGATGCTTATGGACATGGAGCATGTAAAATATCTAAAACTATTTTAGAAGCTGGTGTAGATTGGTTGGCAGTAGCCACACTGCCAGAGGGAATAGAATTAAGGTTAGCTGGTATTAAAGCGCCAATTTTAATCTTAGGAGCAATAGATCGGCCTGAACAAATTCAGGCCCTCGCTCACTGGCAACTAGAACCAACTATCTGTACCCCTCAACAAGCTTTAGTTTTCTCAGAAACTCTGTCCTGTCAGATTGAACTAATGCCAGTACATCTCAAGTTGGATACGGGAATGTCTCGTTTGGGAACACCTTGGCAACAGGCCGTGGAATTTGTTAAGTTTGTGCAGGGGTTACCAAATTTAAAAATTACTAGTATTTATTCCCACTTAGCTACAGCAGATGATCTAGACCAGACGGTCATGAAGCAGCAGCATCAAAGGTTCGAGGAAGCAATAGGTTTTTGTGGTATCAGTGGAAAAGATTTTGCTGGTAATATACGACTTCATTTAGCTAATTCGGCGGCCACATTAACTGACTCTGCTTTGCACTATGATATGGTACGAGTGGGTTTAGCTATTTATGGTCTGTATCCAGCACCTCATCTACAGGATAAAATTAACTTGAAACCAGTTATGCAAGTAAAAGCTAGGGTGACACAAGTCAAAACTATTGAAGCAGGTACTGGTGTGAGTTATGGTTACCAATTTATTGCTCCAAAGCAGATGGGTTTGGCAGTAGTGGGTATTGGTTATGCTGATGGTGTACCTCGTAACCTTTCCAATAATATGAAAGTCATTGTGCGCGATCAAATTATTCCACAAGTGGGAGCTATTACAATGGATCAGTTGATGCTGGATGTGAGTGCTATTCCCGATCTGGAAACAGGTGAAGTGGTAACTTTATTAGGGCAGGTTGGTAAACATCAAATTTCTCCTGAGGACTGGGCAAATACTTTAGGAACTATTTCTTGGGAAATTCTTTGTGGTTTTAAAAATAGGTTACCTCGTGTAGCAGTTTAGAAATATTGGTTGGATAAAATAATAAAGTAAAGTAGGAGCTAGGAGCCAGAAGGCAGGAACCAGGAGGCAGAAGTCAGCCTATCTATCTCACAAATATGCTATATAAGGTTAATAATCTAAAATATTGCCTACTTCTGGCCGATTATCAAAACATTTATAATTGATAACTGATAATTGATAACTGAAAAAATTATGCAGTCTGGACAAATCCTGAGAAACCATTATAAAATAATTAAGTCCCTGGGAACTGGAGGATTTGGGGATACCTACTTAGCTCAAGATCTAGACTTACCAGGAAATCCCAAATGCGTGGTCAAACATCTCAAACCAAAAAGCTTAGACCCTATAGTTCTAAGTATTGCTAGAAAGTTATTTGAAAGAGAGGCAGAGACTTTATATAAATTAGGTAGAGACTCAGACCAAATACCAAGATTATTTGCCCATTTCCAAGAAGGAAGGGAATTTTACCTCGTACAAGAATATATAGAAGGGCAAGATATAAGTCGCGAACTTACTCCGGGGAAAAAATTAAGTGAGTCTGAGACTATTGCTTTAGTCAAAGGAATATTAGAAGCATTAACCGTAGCTCATCACAATAATATAATTCACCGAGACATCAAGCCACAAAATTTGATGCGTCGTAGGTCAGATAATCAAATAGTATTGATAGATTTTGGGGCAGTCAAAGAAATCAGTGTATTAACTACAAACCAAAAAGGTGCAACAACTTTAACTGTTGCGGTGGGAACTCTTGGTTATATGCCCAGCGAACAAAATTGTGGTAAACCTAAGCTCAGTAGCGATATATATGCAGTGGGAATGGTGGGAATAAAGGCATTGACTGGCAAAGACCCAGAAAGTTTCCCAACAGACCAAAATACAGGAAATATAATCTGGCGAAATGAAGCTCAAGTAAGTAAATATCTGGCAGATATACTGGATAAGATGGTGCATCAATATTTTCCCCAGCGTTATGACAATGCAACTGAAGCATTAAAAGCATTAAATATTCAAAATAATAAAACCAGAAGACAAATATTGATATTAGGAGGTCTAGCAGGAAGTGGGTTTGTGGGGGCACTCTTAATTCAAAGATTTAATAAACCATCGCCAGAAAATATTCCTACTTCTGAACTAATACCAGAAACACCTCCAAAAAATATTTCTACTCCTCAACCAACACCATCACCTACTCCTTCGCCACGACTAAAATTTCCTATTGAGACATTTACTACCGTTACAGTTAACAGTAGAGGAGAAATAATAAGTCGCCCTCAAGGTCAAGCAGAACTAATGACGGAAAATATTGGTAATGGAGTCTCTCTAGAAATGGTAAAAATTCCCGGAGGTAGATTTCTGATGGGATCTCCAGAGACGGAAGCAGAAAGACGAAGTAGTGAAGGTCCGCAACATTATGTAGATGTACCAGAATTTTTCATGGGAAAGTATGCAGTGACTCAGGGGCAATGGGAAGCAGTTATGGGAAATAACCCTTCTAGGTTTAAAGGCGCAAGTCGTCCTGTGGAAAAAGTAAGTTGGTATGATGCGACAAAATTTTGTCAGAAACTCTCACAAATAACAGGAAAAAAATATAGTTTACCCAGTGAGAGTCAATGGGAATATGCTTGTCGAGCCGGAACAACAACACCATTTTATTTTGGAGAGACGATAACGTCTGAGTTGGTTAACTATGATGGCAACTATACTTATGCTGATGCTCCGGAAGGAATATATAGAAAAGAAACAACAAATGTGGGAATTTTTCCACCCAATGCTTTTGGTTTATATGATATGCATGGAAATGTGTGGGAGTGGTGTGCCGATGAATGGCATAGTAACTATGATGGAGCTCCTACAGATAGCAGTGTTTGGCTAGATGGAGACAAAGATCGATCACCGCTGCGGGGCGGTTCTTGGGCCAGCATTCCTAATTATTGCCGCTCTGCGATTCGCATCAACTATTATAGGCGCGACGACCTCAACAGCACTTCTGGTTTTCGTGTTGTCTGCGATGGCGGGAGAACTCTTTGACCCTTTTCTCTTTTCCCCTTTTGCCCTTTATCCTTTCCTCCTCTTTTCTGTTCCTTCCCGCGGAGCGGGAAAAATTTTTTTGAGAAATTAGGAATTAAGTAACAAATTATACAAAAAAAAACTATAGGCAAAGGCTTTTAAACCCCTATAATGTCTAGCTCATGAAGTATATGGTGTGTAATAGAACTTTTGCCCTACCTATAGCACTACGTCTTGTGGTTAGGAGAATTTCTTGGGTGATATCAAATCTGGTTGCATCGGTGTTACTTAGCATTATTGTAGGAGGTTTCTGGCATTTGCCTATAGCCATTGCATAATGAACGACGGAATAATATGGCTGTGAACCTAGGGCATTTGATATTAGATAATTTTTCCGCTGTGGCGATCGCGACATATAGAGCTTAGTGGATAAGTCATGTTAAATTTACAACTAATTAGATAATTTTTCGGCTGTAGCGATCGCGACTGTCAAGTAAGTCAAATAGTACTTCAGGCTCTTGCCCTACTACCAACTTGAATTTACAGCATTTTTCATGTCAGTATACCACAGTCCAATGCTTTTGGTTTATATGATATGCATGGTAATGTCTGTGAGTGGTGTGCGGATGAATGGCATGATAACTATGATGGTGCTCCTACAGGTGAGAGTGTTTGGTTAGATGGGAATAAAGAACGTTCACTGCTGCGGGGGGTTTCCTGGGCAGACTTTCCTGTTAACTGCCGTTGTGCAGTTCGCAACTTCTATAGTAGGCGCGACGCTCACTATAATACTTCTGGTTTTCGTGTTGTCTGGGATGGCGGGATAACTTTTTGACTCTTTTCTCTTTCCCCCTGTTTCCCTTTATTCTTTCTTCCTCTTTTTCCTTCCTTCCCGCGGAGCAGGAAAAATTCTTTTGAGATATTACAGCGCTTTTCAAATTGATGAACTACATCGCCATAACCAAAACCTTGTAGGGACCTTGCATACAACGTCCCTACTGTGGTCGACCGACATGAAAAATGCTGTAAGGATTAAGAAACAAATCATACAAAACAACTAGAGGCAAAGGCTTTTAAGCCCCTATACAGCGCGTTTCAAATTGATGAAGTACATCGTCATAACCAAAACCTACTGTGGTCTACCAATATGAAAACTGCTGTAAAAACAATGATTTACTTTTTTATTTAAAATAACTATAATTTTTCTGCTGCAGCGATCGCGACTTTCAAGTAAGTCAAATAGAACATCGGGGTCTTGCCATACTACGAACTTGAATTTATAAGGGATGATTTTTTTGTTGTAGCGATCGCGACTTTCAAGTAAGTCAAATAGAACATCGGGGTCTTGCCATACTACGAACTTGAATTTATAAGGGATGATTTTTTTGTTGTAGCGATCGCGACTTTCAAGTAAATCAAATAGAACATCGGGGTCTTGCCATACTACGAACTTGAATTTATAAGGGATGATTTTTTTGTTGTAGCGATCGCGACTCAAAATCTAGTAAAATAGAACTTCAGGCTAAAATCCTACTA
>JAKQYE010000071.1:0-17666 GCA_023356605.1 Trichodesmium sp. MAG_R02
GACAAAAAATGCCGATAGCTTATCGGTGAACGCCTGTGGACTTGAAGGTGCCGTCTCCCTTGGTTGAAGCAGGAATTGAACAGCAAGCCTGTCTAGGTTTGTATAGGTTTCATGAAGCAGAAAACTACTATACATCTTGCTAAAGTTAATGAACCAAAAATATAGGGGAAATAATTATTTTCTGAGGAAAAAAAATTAGCCCTGTTTTATATACTACATTTTGTCGTGGGGAATGTAGGATAAAGAAAGCTTTTCTCATATATATTGCTATGTATTCCCTAAAATTTTCCTACAGTGGGAATTCAAAGAGAAATTATATAAGGTGGTGATGACCTCATTGTTCAGGTATGATCCAACTTATTATATAAACAAAAAGTATCGTGAATAGATTTTTGAGCAATGAAAATAGCTATTACAGGAGCGACAGGGTTCGTCGGGACACGCTTAGTGGAGCGTCTACATTCAGAAGGAGAAGAAATATTAGTATTAACCCGCAACTTAGAAAAGGGGAAAGTAATTTTTCCATCTTCAGCCTATCCTAATTTAGAGGTAATTGCTTACCAACCACAAAAGTCTGGTGCTTGGCAAAAATCTATAGATGGCTGCGAGGGTATAGTTAATCTAGCGGGTGCTGGTATTGCCGATGAACGTTGGACTGCCAGTCGGAAGCAAGAAATTATGGATAGTCGCAAAGTAACTACAGAAAAATTAGTCGAGGCGATCGCCCTTGCTCAAACCAAACCATCAGTATTGGTAAGTGGTTCAGCTATTGGTTATTATGGCACGAGCGAAACAGCAACTTTTGACGAACAGAGCAATACTGGCAATGATTTTCTGGCAGAAGTCTGTCGGGAATGGGAAGCTGCTGCTCAACCTGTAAAAGATCTAGGGGTAAGGTTAGTTATTTTACGGATAGGTATAGTATTAGGTATGGGGGGCAGTATATCAAAAATGCTTACTCCCTTTAAATTATTTGCTGGTGGCCCAATTGGCAGTGGCAGGCAATGGTTTTCTTGGGTACATATTGACGACTTGGTTAGTTTAATCTTGCATTCTCTACACTATCGAGAAATGCAAGGAATATTTAATGCTACTTCTCCTAATCCTGTACAAATGGGAGAATTTTGTCAAGATTTAGGGGCAGTTTTAAATCGACCTTCTTGGTTACCTGTACCAGATTTTGCCATTGAGTTATTATTGGGAGATGGTGCAGTAGTTGTATTGGAAGGTCAAAAAGTTTTACCGAAGCAGACCCAAGCTTCTGGCTTTGAGTATCAATATCCTACTGTTAAACCAGCTCTAAAAAATATTTTAGCTTCTTAAAATTTGTCAAAAAAACCAAGCTGCCTTCATTTAACTTGCCAGGCAGCTTGCCTAAATTATTTTTCAATCTAAAAATAGTTAGATAGTTCAAAAAACCTTTATTTCTAAATAGTTGCTGATTCTTCTATTAATTCTTTTGTCTCTTTCAAGTTATCTGGATCTACATAATGACATACTGCGTCATCTAGACAGATCAAAGCCCAACCAGACTCATCAATACTCATCAACTTATAATCGCCTTCCTGAATAAAAAATCCTTTATGGTTACGAGTTTCAGGCTTTACATTAACGTCACTAATTTCATTATTAAATGTCATAGTATTTCAACTCCTTAGTATTATTAAAAAAACTATTTTAGTATTCTCAAGCTTACCTTGTATTTTGGGTACTTTGAGTACCAACCCAACCTCATAAGAATAACTTTTGACCTATAAGTCTATCGTTAATCGACTCTTTGTTCTTGCCTAGTCTATTTTTTTGACTTTGAGCTATTGTTTTTCGATCCTCATACTATACTTTGCCTATAATTGTGACAGTAATTTCCCTTAGCTATCATCACTTGGTAGAATATTGATTAACTTTAAACTCCGAGTTTATACTTACATTTAAGTTGAGTCAACCTTTAATTATTTCAGCTTGAACTTGAAATTTTATGCCCAAACTAGCGCTTTCCAAGTTTTTGATCAATTCTGATCGAACCACTCAGTAGAGCCATAAGCTCCTAGGATTTTTCTACTTTTCGATGATTAAGTAATCTCTGAAATTATGGAAATAATAACATAACTTTCTCAGGTTTATCGTAAAGTTCTTATATAAATCATTAAGTTTTTTAAAGATAATCAATTTGTTATTTCAATTATCAGTTATTAGTACCTATTGCTGAAGCCGGAGGCTTGAGACCTTATTTATTTTGTGAACTATTTAAAAATTGTTAAAAAAAGCTGAAGAGTTAGAGAAGGAAATAGGAATAGAGGCACTTGTGCAATAGTTACAGGTGTTAATCTTTCTGGGTTTCTATAACCTTAGGTAAGGGAGGACCTCAAGTTAGTAAACACTCAAACATTAATAAGTATTTTTTTTATACTTTATTTTCTGGTACAGCACCACTTAAACTGAATAAGATATAGGGATTTTATATTTATTCAGCAAGTCCCATTTAATTTACTGAAAAAATCAGTTTAAACATCAAATAACCAACTTTTAACTCGACTAAGGCCAGGCCACTCACCTCTTCTATCAAAACCATCCTTAATATTCTTTTTAACTTCTTCGAGCCAATCTTCATTAGCCATAATCATTTGCTGTGCTCTCTCTACATGAGGTCTAACACCCTTTTCTCCTATTTCAAGCATTGCTAAGACCAAGTTAATTCTGCCCTGTGGATCGTCTGGATTAAGTTTAACTCCTGTCTTAGCTGCTTTATGGGCTAATTTAGGTTTTTTTTCTAATAAATATAACCAGGATAAACTAATCCAACTACTACTATTTTTAGGAGATTGGTCCGTAATTTCTTTAAATAATGGAATTAAAGTATTTGCCTCTTCTCCAGCTTTATATCTTTCTAACCCTTCTTTATATAATTCTTCTGATGTCTTAGTCATAATATTCTTCGAGGTTCTGTAACTTCAAAAATTATAGCGAATTTCATTTCTACTGGTACAGTACTAGTGAGCAAAATACCTGTTTTACAAAGGGTTTGAGTGTTATGGTTATTTTAAATAAAAGTGAAACATTTTTTATGCTGAAACTTAGTCATAGCAAAAAATAGTTGCCTCAATCTAAATTAAAAAAACTATAATATTTGTATTTCAGATCAAATCCACTTGCAATGGATGTCTCATAAGAAACCAGGCCTACGGGAGGTAAGTGTTATTATGCAGGTGCATTTAATACAATTTAATACAATTAGGACTTACGCAAAGACACTAATTGTAGTGTAAATATCGGATCAGGATTATCAAAAATACACCACATATATAAGCAATACGTAAGTCTTGACAATAATATGCTTTTTCATACCAAAACTCCCAGAGCTAATATCATACTAGTAGGTTGACATAAATAATATTTATAGATAATAATTCCTATACCAGAATAATGAATTAAACAACTTAAACGGGACTTATGCAGGTACACTATATATAGGGTACTGCTCTATTGAATTGTCAATACTATAATTGTTTTTTTTGGGGATAAATATTACTTTTAATATCTCTGAAAATAAGATAACAATATTGTTAAGTGAATTTGCTAAAAATCTTTAATTATTAGACAAGAATGACATGATTATATTAGTTGCAAAAAAACATGCATTTTAATTATGTTGTAACTAGTCAATATTTACTAGTATCTCACATAAATTATACAATAACGCTCCTTGGCAAACCCAGATAGAAGATATTAGTCATGATACAATCAATCGTTATTTAAGAACAGAGTATTTGAATTTACAATATTTATGGTGAAATATTAAAGGAGAAATTATCACAGATACAACAGTATAGTCATTTAAAATAAGAATGAAACACTTTTTCTGTTTAAACTTAGTTATATTAATAAATATTTGTCTTAACCTAAATTAAAATAAATATATATCTAATTTTTAGTGACACAGTAATTAATAAAAATATGGGTCAAAAATTGATAGGGTAGCTCCTCTGAAGGAGGTACTTGCGCGACGACAATACAGTTTACTATCGTCTTTAAATGTCGTAAAAACTTCTGCTACTATTACCAATATTTTCATATATATAGCAGTCCGCGCATAGGTTGCGACAAATCAAAAAGTAAATAAAACTTTTAAAACTCTTATCTATTCTCTATTCCCTTTTCCCTGTTCCTTAAAAAGCAGTATAATTTTTGCCACGAACACTCGTAGGATTGCTATATTACATTAGTAGCAACTTGTACTATCTAAATATACCAGCGCACGTTACTATACTGTGGATAGTTGGAAAATTCTAGAAATTATGACAAAATATGTGGACCTGGGACTTACAGGGCTTTTCAAATTTATGAACTACATCGCCATAACCAAAGCCTTGTAGAGACGTTGCATAAGGGCGTCCCTACTGTGGTCTGCCGACATGAAAACTGCTATAATTTGTTAAAAGCAAAATTGGAAAGAAAAACTGGTACTCAAATTCAAGATAATATTTGCGGAGTTATTAGTAAGGAATAGAACAAGTGTCAACATAAAGTAATACAATAAGCTAGTTGATAAAAAGAAGTGATAATGTAAATTGTGAAAATATTCATCTATCATACCCCAGAAGAAACTCCCACCGAGAATATGCCAGACTGTGCGATTGCAGTTGATGTCCTCAGAGCCACAACAACAATGGCCACAGCTATCTATGCAGGTGCAGAAGCAGTACAAGTATTTAGCGACATTGAAGAATTAATGACGGTCAGCGAAAAATGGTCTGCTGACAAACGTATTCGTGTTGGGGAACGAGGTGGTAAAAAAGTGGAAGGTTGTGATGAAGGCAACTCACCTTTAAACTTTACATCAGAAACAGTAAAAGGTAAACGCTTATTTATGACTACTACTAATGGCACCCGTTGTCTTAAGCGTATTCAAAATGCTAAGGTTGTTCTAGCTGCAGCTCTTGTTAACCGCCGCTCAGTAGTTGAATATCTGAAGGAAAATCAACCGGAAACAGTTTGGATCTTAGGTTCCGGGTGGGAAGGTAGTTATTCCTTAGAAGATACAGTTTGTGCAGGAGCGATCGCTCATAGTCTACTTGCAGAAACTAACTCTTTGTCAGATGAAAATGTAGGTAACGATGAAGTATTTGGAGCTATGTCTCTTTATCTTCAGTGGCAGGATAAATTGCATGAACTAATGAACCACGCTAGTCATGGCCAACGTCTCCAACGCCTAGAATGTTATGAAGACTTGAAATATTGTTCTCAAATTGATAGGTTGGATGTTTTGCCTATGCAGAAAGAAATAGGAGTTTTGTCTTAGTTAGGTAGTTGTGTAAAATTAATTATACATCTTTATATATATAAAATAAGCTAAATTCTTTCCCTTCTCATTTGTATAGGGAATTACACCATGAGATATCTCCAGGAAAGGTTCTCAAACACTTACCCATTAGTTCCCGGTCTATTAAACATTTTTAGATATGAACAATTCTAATTTGGATAGAGATAAAGTCGTTCCAATTCTCTTATCTGAGCAAGAAATAAAAGCAGCTTCAGAAGAATGCATGACTCCTTTGTATCTCTACAATCTCAATAAAATTGAGCATCAATATGCCAAACTACGAAATTACCTGCCCCCGAATTTCAAAATTCTCTATACTCTCAAAGCCAATAGCAATTTAACTATCTGCGAAAAATTAGCTCAATTAGGATGTGGAGCAGATATCAGTTCAATAGGAGAATTGAAGGCAGCACTCAAAACAGGATTTTCAGCTCCACAAATTGTGTTTACAGGGCCAGGAAAAACTAATTTAGAACTAGCAACAGCCATAGAAACAGGGATTAGCATCATTGTAGTAGAATCAGTAAACGAAGCTCGGCGCCTGAATAATTTGGCTGAAAAGTATGGTAAAAAGCAAGATGTCTTAATTCGGATTAACCCCTTATACAGAACAAACCAGAGTTGCGAAATTCGGGAACAAGCTGGCAGCTGTGGGAGCAATGATACTAATGGTGGAGAAACTGGTTTAAAAATTCAAACCATTGCCAGTAGAGCCAGCAAATTTGGTTTAGATGAAGAGAAGGCCATAGAAGAAATTATAGCAATAGAATCTTTGGACAATCTTAACTTAAAAGGTATTCATATCTTTACTGAAAGTAACGTCCTAGACTACAAGCAACTACTAGCTTCTTGGGAAAATACCATTAGTATAGCTAATAGAATTAATGACCAGGGTCATCATATTTCCCTGTTAGATTTTGGTGGTGGAGTTGGTATACCCTACAATTCTATTGATAGTGAATTTGATATTGAGTCCTTTGGTAAGGAGTTGCAAAGAATTTTTGAGAATAATCCTTATACCTATCATTGTATTGTAGAGATTGGGCGTTATATGGTAGGAGAAGCTGGATGTTATATGACAGAGGTAGTTGACATTAAAGAATCTCTAGGGGAAAAATTTATCATTTTGGATGGGGGAGTCCACCAACTCTTAAGACTATCTATGAAACCAGCAAGTAAGTATATAGAAGTGCTGGGAAAAAATGGTAACTATACTCAGAAAGTAACTCTGGGAGGAAAACTGCCAACACCTTTAGATATTATGGTAGAGGATGTGATGGTTCCAGAAAATATAGAAATAGGCGATCGCCTGGTAATCTATAATTGTGGAGCTTATGGGTTTAATCATAGTCTGACCAATTTTGCCCTGCACAATTATCCAGCAGAAGTAGCTTATAGTGATGGAAAAATGCAACTTATTCGCGAAACTGGAAAAATAGAAGATTTTTTCTTGAATCAAAAATTACCTTTTGCTAAAAATCTAGAAAAAGAATTATTGACTTCTATTTAAGATGAAACAAGTTAAGTTTACCGCAATGGAAAATGGTAATCAACAAGATTACGATTTATTATGTGAAGGTTTTGAAGAATATACCTCAAACTTGCCAAAACGGGTTTTAGATGGCCTCATAGAATTGAAAACAGCTTATGAAGGTTATCAAATTTCCCGTTATGAACATTCTTTGCAGACAGCTACTAGAGCATATCGCTATAAAGAAAATGAAGAAATGATTGTAGCAGCATTAGTTCACGATATAGGTGGAACTTTAGCGCCTTATAATCATGGTGCATTAGCTGCTGCAATTCTTCAACCTTATGTGTCTGAAAAGATTTGTTGGATAGTAAAATATCACGATCTATTTATGAAGTATTACTGGGGACATTATCTAGGCTTAGATCGCTATGCTAGGGAAAAATATCGCGAACATCCCTATTATCAAGCTACTATAGATTTTTGTCATAATTACGACCAAAATAGTTTTGATCCAAATTATGATACACTTCCTTTAGATTTTTTTGAGCCAATAGTCTACAAATTATTTGCTCAACCTCGTCATCATAGTCCTTACCTGAAAGAGTAGAAAAAAAGAGTAGTTTTTAACTCATGAAAATGTTATGGAACCCATTCCTATTTTAGTAATATGTCCTAGACAAATAGATTACTTGAACTGTCAGAATATACCCGAAGCAGAAAAATATGAATTTCATTTTATGGATGCACCCTTGGAATTAAGTGGTTTTAGCCAGGATTTTGATATGATAAAATATCTTGAAAAGTGTCGTCAATATATTAAACAGCATGATATTAAAGTAGTATTAGCAACTCGCGATATTCCCAGTTTATTACAAGCACAATTAAGTCAAGAGTTTGCACATTTACGGGGTCCTAGTCTTGAATCTTCTTTTTTATGTTTGCATAAATATTACACACATCAAAAGATTGATTTTCCATCTAGTAAATATGAAATTTGTTTATTAGAAAAGGAGGAAAAGGAAAATAATTTCTTTGAATATATTCAAAAAATCGATATTCCTTTTCCTTGGATGATGAAGCCTTGTACTGGTGCTTGCTCGTCATCAATTTTCAAGGCTAATAATGCTCAAGAAGCCAGGGATGGAATGGCATTTTACAAAGATTTTGTAGTGGATAATCTGAATCATTTGCAACCTTTTTTAGTGGCTTATTTAGATCCAAATAAATATCCACTTATTAGGAGTGATTCAATCTTAGTTGAAGAATATATTGACTTCCCCTATAAATGTTGTGTCGATGGTTGTGTTAGTAATGGAGAAATATTAATCTGGGGAATTTCTGATAGTCATTACTATTCTACTAAGCCAGAATGTTTTGCCGATTATACATTCCCTTCAAATTTACACAAATCTATTCAAGAAAAGCTCAATCAAGGGTATAAAAAAATTGTTCAAAAATTAATAGAATATGGGTTTAATAATCAATTTATTGATGTAGAATTTTTCATCAGTGACAAAGGAGAGATTAAAGTTATAGAAATTAATGGGCGGATGATACCTATATCTGCTCCTTTATATCGTCAATGCTTAAATCAAGGAGATCCTTATACTGCTCTAATTTCAATTGCGATGGGTACTAGACCTAAAAATCCTACTTTCAACGGATTAGTTGGAGGCATATTTTATCTGACTACTTTTGCCAAAGATATTGCTAAAAATTTATTTAATTTTGAATTAGCTAGTCAATTTTCTAATGTGGAAGTTAGGGTAAGTCCTGAACAGGAAATAACTGAAATTAGTGTTAGTGGTTTGACTTTAGCAACAGTAAATTTAGTAGGAAATAGTTATGTAGAAATACATGATAAAGCCAATAATATTAGACGGAAACTTTTAAAACAGTCAGAGTTTTCTCCTTGGAACTAATGAAGTGCACATTAGTATAAGACAAATTAAATGACTACAACTCAAACCAAATCTTTTATTACAATCGCAAATAAACGCTTTCATTATATCTGGTTGCGGGAAAATTGTCCCAGTCGTCGGTATGTTGCTCCTTATCAACAACTCTATGATCCAAAAATTAGTGATTGTCCAGAAAAACCCCAACCTTTATCAGTAGAATTAAATGAGGAAACTCTAACTATTGACTGGGATGAAACTCCTGTTCATCGCAGCGTATTTTCTGTGGAGTGGTTGCTCAAAAATAGTTACGATCCTCAACCAGAATTAGAATCGGACAACTACATTTTATGGGATAGAGCTAAACTAGAATTAAAACTGCCCCAAGTATATAACATTCAGGCTATTAATAATGATGTTTGGATGGAGCAATTATTCAGTATAGGATTTGTTCTTTTAGAGAATATTCTTCCAGAGAAATTAGAATCTTTTCTTTCATCTATAGGTCCAATTTTTAATGCTGATTACGGGACAATCATGCCTCTAAAAACTAGAGATAAAGCTAAAGAATCTTTATCCTCCCGTGATGGATGTCCCTTACCTCCTCATAACGATTTAAGTTATTGGGGAGGACATCGCCTAGTCGAGTTTCTTTATTGTGTAGAAAATCATAACCCAGGGGGTGAATCTACCTTAGTAGATGGTTTTCGGGTAGCTCAAGATTTTAGTCAAGATTATCCACAATATTTTCAAATTTTGTTGAAAACTCCCGTGCAATTTTGGTTAGTTGACCGAAGTCATCGGTATCGTTTTTGTCATACTGCAACCATCTTGGAATGTGATCGATCTGGAAATCTAACTACAGTCCGTTTTAGTAAAAGAAACTGCAGACCCCATTTACCTTTTGACAGATTAGAAGATTTCTATCAAGCGTATCAGACTTTTTTTTGCTATCTGAAAAAACCTGATTATCAATATCAGTTTCAGTTGAAATCGCATAATTGTTTGCTCTTTCAAAACTTTAGAATTTTGCATGGGAGAACAGCGTTCAATCCATTACTAGGAAATAGAAAGCTCAACACAGGATATGTTGATTGGAACTTTTTTGTAGGCAGAAGAAATTTTCAATACCAAGAAATTTAGGCGTTGGTGATTTTGAGGCCTGATTGTACTTTAATGGCGATCGCCTAAATATTAGACCTCTCCAAAAATTCCTATTTTGGAACGACGGTGTAAGGTTTGAGAACCCTTTCTGAAGATATCTATTAACTGACAAATATTTTATATTTGGTCAAATTTAGGTGGCATAGCTTGATTCACCAATACCAACACTGAAATTTAATACCTGGAGAACATCAAATGAAAATTGGTTACATTAAACCCAATTTCCTTAACGAAAAAAGAGTTGGTTTATTACCGCAACATCTACCCTTCTGTAGTCCAGAAGATGAACGTAGATTTGAAGCAAGTTATGGAGAAAATTTAGAGATTCCCAATGAAGCTTATGGAGAAAGTTCTGGTTATTCTCGTGAAAGTCTATTTGCTTGGGCAGATGTAATTTACTGCATTAAAGTTCCCCAACTGCAAGATTATCCATACTTTAGAGAAAATCAAACTCTTGTAGGTTGGATTCATCCGTTTGGTGCATCAGGGAGACATTTTAGAAAATATTGTGCTGAACCAAAAAATCTCCAGCTATTTGATGTTACAAATCGCATATCTATTCGTGTTACTCAAGGAAAAACAGAAACTCTAAATATTCCAGGAGATATTACTTATAGAAATAGCATATTAGCAGGTTACGCCTCTATGATGCAAGCTATTCTGTTGCGTGGCGGAATTACCCAGAATGATCGAGTAGCAGTATTCGGTTCGGGAAATGTCGCTTATGGAGTCTTGAAATATTTAGCCCATAAAGGAATTGAACCTGTCTTGCGTCGCCGGAGTAATATCGCTCTAATGCAGCAAGAATTTAAATATTATGATATATTTATCAATACAGTAGAAATTGCTCAAGGAGATGCACCTATTGTTACTTTTAAAATGCTTGATTCCATGAAATCTAAAGGTTGGATTATTGATGCAGCAGCAGATACTGGCAGGGCAATTCAAGGCACTCGTGCAACTAAAATTGAAGATCCGATCTATCAAGATGAACATGGTCATACATTTTATGTAGTTGATAATTCCCCATCTCTGCTGTATCGAGAAAGTAGTGAAGCAGTGAGTGAGGGTTATGCTCAACATTTTTGGTCCAAACCTATGAGCTATTGGCACAGTGATTTCTGTATTGCTCCTCTAAGTATAAATTATGTCTAAGTTAATTCTAATTACTGGTGTGAGTAAGGGTCTCGGCCGCGTAATGACCGAAGCTTTTATTCAATTGGGTCATACTGTTATCGGTTGCTCTTTGAATAAAGAGGCGATCGCTTCCTTGGAACAACAATTTGGCGTACCCCATCATTTCACCGCTGTCGATATTGCTAATGAAATGCAAGTCAAAAATTGGAGTCAAGCAATAAGCTCAAAATATGACGCTCCAGACTTAATTATTAATAATGCTGGCATCGTACACGAACTTGCACCCTTATGGGAAATAGAAGGGAAAACTTTCGATCGCGTAATTGATATCAATATCAAAGGAGTTGCTAATGTTCTCCGGTATTTTTTACCACAAATGGTAGCAAAAAGTCAAGGTATAATTGTCAATTTTAGTGCAGGTTGGGGACGTTATACTACTGCTAACGCAGCACCTTATTGTGCAAGCAAATGGGCAATTGAAGGAATAACTAAAGCTTTAGCTCAAGAGTTACCTCCAGGAATGGCAGCAGTTTCTCTGTGGCCGGGAACCATCCATACTGATACTTTAGAAACAGTTTATGGGCAGGAAAAAGCAGCTAAATGTCTTCAACCTCAAGATTGGGTGAAAATTGCCGTTCCATTTCTGCTGCATATCGGAGCAAGTGATAATGGCAAAGCTTTAACTATTCCAACAGGATGATAGTGACTTAACTCGAAGAAACCGGGTTTCTGGGTTGTAAATCTTCATGATTTATAGGACTTACGCAACGGCACTATGTATAGTGGCAATATCTTGAAAATGATAATTTTTTACATCATATATAGCGGTACTGCGTAAGTCCTGAATTTATTAACAAAATTTAAGTAAAATGTCAACTAACTTTCAAATTCGTTTACCTGATAACATCGAAAATTTACCAATTAATGAAGAATATTTTTTCATTACAGAAAACGGGCAAGAGCGTAAATTAAAACTCCATGATTATGGAGAAGTTTATAGTATTCCTGGACTTTATAAATATTTGGCTTTAGAGAAACTTGCCTATCGCTCTCACCAAGTTATGGCTACTTTATTAACTGAGAACTTAAAAAATAATGGTGAGTCCGTGGAAGAGCTAAAGTTATTAGAATTAGGTGCAGGCAGTGGATTATTTGGTCAAGCAGTTGCCGAACTGGGAGTAACATCTATTATTGGTATTGACATTGTCCCCGAAGCTGCTGAAGCTACTCAAAGAGATTCTCCGGGAGTATATGAAAATTACTTTGTGGAAGATTTGACTCAATTATCAAAATCAACTAGGGATTTTCTGAACGAGAAAAAGTTAAATGGTTTTGTTTGTTGTTCTGCATTGAGTGAAGGTCATATTCCTGTAAAAGCTTTTGCAACAGGGATGAACTTAATTAAAAATCAAGGTTGGGTGTTATTCAATGTGGCGAAAACCAGTTACGAATGTGAGGATAATTGTCCGGAATTTGTCGATTTTTACTATCAGGCAGTGGAAAAAGGTTACTTAAAAATACATTCTACAGAATCTTATCTCCACCGTTGTTTTTTGAATGGTCAACCTCTAGAATATGTGGCAATTTTAGCCAAAAAGCAAACAGATATTCCCATAACTTAAAACATAAAATTAGATGAATATAGAATTTTTAAAATCAATTGTTGAGAATAAATTTGCCGTTCCTGATAATTATGAAGTTGCAGAATTAACCCTCAAACTAATAGAGAACTTAGGGGCGGTAGAATGGGAATTACGGGACTACAGCTACATGACTTTAAGTGCCTGGATTTGGGGATGGTATGACCGTACCAACTATAGTGACGCAGAAATGCTAGAATTAGCAGAAAAAGCTAAATGTAATATCAAAATTGGTCTCGGTGAAGCAGAAAACGATGGAGTATTTTTGCGGAGTTATTCTATATTACTTTTAAGTGATTTAACTGACTTTCATCGCTATCATCCTTACCTAGGAGAAACGGAAATTCGCGATCGCATGGAACTCTACTTGACTTATATAAAAAGAGAGCAAGATTTAAGGGGCTATGTTTCTTCAGAGAAAGGATGGGCACACGGAATTGCTCATGTTGCTGATGCTTTAGGTATTCTTAGCTTAAATTCCTATCTAAACGATTTAGATTTGATCAGATTGTTAACAGCGATCGCAACCAAACTTCGCCACCCAGTACCATCAGTTTATCTTCATTCTGAAGAAGAGAGACTAGCTAGAGCTGCTGTCAAAATTTGCCAACAGAATAAACTTAGCATTGAGCAAATAAACTCTTGGTTGGATCTCTTGATTGAAACTGAACGTCGTCCTTCGGGTCGTTTTATTTGGGATGACTTTGAAAAGTATCCTTGGCGAAAAATACTGACAAGTCGGAGTGAACAACTATGTGCTTATAGAAATATCCAAAATTTTCTGCGCTCTCTCTATTTTCAGTGGGAGAGATTAGAAAATACTATTGAGAGGCAAGATCCTGTTCAAAAACTAATTTATCAAGGTTTACAATTTATAGAAACAGGTTTTTGTAATAGCGATCGAGGTTTTTTTCTCAATCCTTAAAAATGGACTAATTTTTATTCGTCTCTAACCCTTCTTCCTCCAGTCCTCACCATAAGTGCCTTACCTTCATAAATATTGCTTATGTGGTTGTTGAAGCGCCAAAACCACATCATTTTCTAACCTACATTTTGTACGACAAAATGTAACATAAAAATATAAGTCAAAAGTCAAAAGTCAAACCCCCCTTTATCCCCCCCTAAGGGGGGAAGTAAGAAGTAAGAACTAAGAAGTAAGAAGTAAATTATAGTGGTCAATAGGAGTCAACGATTCAGTAAGTATTTATACTTAACATTTCACGGAGAATTTGACTCCTGATCAAGGTAAATGAAGATAATTTGGTAGTGCATTAGTAAAGTGTGGGAATGGTAAGATGAGTATTGTCCCTAAGTAGTTTAAACGATATAATAACAAAATATGGAAAAAATAGAAAATGACAAATTGAAAATTGTAACATGAACATTCGAGCTTTTTACCGAGCCACTAAAGTTGAGAACGCTCAAGCACCATACGACACTATTCACCTCAAAGTTTTCTACCCGGGACAAATTTCAGAAGGTGAAATAAAAATAAACCAAGAAATGATACCAGTTGACTCTCAACATGCTCCGTTTCCCGTAGTAATTTTTTTGAGTAGCTTCAACTGCCATCCTCAAATGTATGAATGGTTAGCAGTTCAACTATCTGAACGGGGAATGGTAGTGGTGACATTTTCTTGGGTAGAAAAAAGTTTCCTAGGCAAAGTTAACATGACTCCAGGTATTAATTTCCAATTATGGAAACCAGATACCTATGCTACAGGTTCTACATCTTCCACCCTAGCTGCTATTATCGCAGAACTGGAAGGATTAAATTCAGAAGGAATTCTTGCTGGTATGCTTGACCTAGAAAAAATTATTTTGGGCGGGCACTCTGCTGGCGGTCGAATAGCTACGGAAAATGCTGACCCCAGATTTTTTCCGCAAGTGGTAGCAGCTTTTGCTTATGGAAGCAGCTCTGTAGCTCTAGTGACACTTGGACATGAACCAAGAAAAATTTTGCCCTTACCAGACTCACGACCACTACTATTAATAGGTGGTACTTGTGATGGTTTACTTGCTAGGATGAATGTTCATAATGGTTTTCCTCAAGATGCTACTATTGCTGTTGAGCAGACATTTGCTCAAGCAACATCTGGAGGAAGGGATGATAGCTATTTATTGTTATTAGAAGGGGCAAATCATTTTACTATCTGTGACCCTTTTGACCCTACAACAAGTAGACCTTTTCTCGACTTTCCTGCAACTCAGCCAGAAGATGAAATTCGTTCTCTCATGGCAGAAACAATAGGTTTATTTATTGATGGTCACGTTCGCCAACAGCCGACAGCATTTGATAAACTGAAGGAACTACTTAATAACGGTCATCCCTTAATTAAATCATTTGAACGCAAATAATGTCTAAGATGAAATCAACTGAAAGGAGTGTTAGAGAAGTTCAAAAGCTTTCCCCACATTCAAAAGCAAGCTACGGGTTTTATAGGAATTTTCATGTTACAAATTGAAGTGCGGAATCTTGGTTCTAACGAATATAT
Organism: Trichodesmium sp. MAG_R02; assembly: GCA_023356605.1. Lineage (GTDB taxonomy): Bacteria > Cyanobacteriota > Cyanobacteriia > Cyanobacteriales > Microcoleaceae > Trichodesmium. The sequence goes on from JAKQYE010000071.1 coordinate 15,126, forward strand.
TCTCTGAGGATATGGTTCCGCTTCGGATCTTCTAACTTTTTCAATGCTTTAGCCTCTATTTGCCTAATTCTTTCCCTGGTTAAATTAAACATATCACCAATTTCTTTGAGAGTCTTTTCTTGAGCATCATCCAAACCAAATCGCATTTGCAATACATTTCTTTCACGTGGAGTTAAAGTTTTCAGAACAGTTTCTATATCTTCTTGCAGGCAATTTTTAAAGACATATTTTATTGGTGTTTCCCCATCAAATCTGATCACTTCTTGATACATAATATTTTCTCCTTTACTTTCAGGGTAGTCTAAAGATAAAGTTTCTTGGGCGCATTGTATAATATAATGCAATTTCTCCCTTGTCATCTCCATCCGTGTAGCAACTTCTTCTGCAGTTACGGGAGAACATTCCATTGAAATTTGCGTAGCTATTTTCTTGATTTGGGAAATAGTTTCGTAGAGATAAACTGGCAACCGAATCATCCGAGAATAGTCACAAATAGCTCTGGTAATGGCTTGTCGAATCCACCAAATACCGTACGTAGAAAACTTATAACCTTTTGTATGGTCAAATTTTTCTGTGGCGCGAATTAATCCTATACTTCCCTCTTGAATTAAGTCTTGGAAGTCTAACCCACGGTTTTGATATCGTTTGGCAATTGATACCACTAGTCGTAGGTTAGCTGTCACCATTTTATTTTTAGCTCGTCTACCTTGCTGAAGGCGCTCATGTAGTTCCCATTTATTTATTTTTGCTTCTATTGCCCATTCTGTTTCATTAGGCGATCGCTTGAGCTTTTCCTCTAATTTTTTATAAATTTCTTCCAAAGCTAATAACTTATCAATTAGATGAGCTAAATGAATTTCTTCCTCAGGATGCAAGCGGGAGATGTTATTAATTTGCTTATAATACAGTTGAATTGAGTCTTCAATAAATGTTCCATTCGGCGGTTGTTTATCTGGGTCATAGTTGCCTTCACTCTTATCTTTATTTGTAAATCCTTCTGTAGATTTCCAATGATTTATAGCTACATTTTCTAGCCAGTAAGTATCATAATAACAAGGATTTTTACAGTCAATTAACCACCATTTAACTGATATCTTAAGATTTGTATTCTCTCTACTATGAGGAGCAACTATTATTAATTTATTATATTTTTTTGTGCCAATTAGTAAAGATTTTTTTTTGTTTCTAGAGATAATCTTAAAAATAGTTATTATTTTTTCTTGTTCTTTACGATGTGTTTCAAATTTTTCTTGTCCTAACTCGAAAAGAAATACTTGTAACTCCTTTTTTTTCGGGTTATAAATTCTGTAAGCATTATCAACCACTTCACTGTAATAGTTTGGTAGTTTTAATTCTTCAATATCTAAATATTCCATTTGGAAATTATAGCCAAGTTTTTCAAACAAAGCTACTATTTTTGTCGGGCTACTAATTTTTTTTATATCATCTAGTTCTAATGTATGCCCTATCATTATTATCTCTCTCCACAATTAATTTATCTTAATATGTTTAGTCCTCATCTATGGCAATTTAAAGCATTATTTTTTCTGTTTTTTTCAAGATCAGCAAATTTACAAGAAACATTTTGCTTCTATTTCCTAAATTATCGTGATAGGTTCTGAAGCGCGATAATGTTTTGTAGCGCTAGTGCTATCACTTATTTTTACCTAGTGACTTAAAGCTTCAAGTCAAGCTTTGCTTTACCTTTATTCGATATAAGTAGTGATTCCTCTTAAAAAGTTGTAGTTATCACTACCATCAAAAAGCTTTATGAATCTACATTCTTCCATTGGTACCATATTTATCTCATAATGTCAATAATTATCATTAAAGTTACGAGAGTATTATGTTTGCAGCTGATTAATTAAACCTTATATATGATTACCATATTTAAAATACTATGTCCAATACTTGTCGTTTTGACTTATGTGTCAAAGAAAATTTGAGGACCATTTCTCATCTCTGAGTGAGGTACAAAATTCCTTTATTGCACAGGAGTAGGTAGGGACTTTGTATAAAACACCTGTAGAGAGAAGTAATTCTGGTTCAGTAGGAACAGAAAAGAACAGGACTTACGCAGGCAAACTGAGAAACCCGGTTTCTCGTAGATATTTATGTGTTAAAAACAATGATTTACTGTCAAAACCTGGTTTCTTTGCGTAAGTCCTAAAGAAGAAAAACAACTACCCTTGAGTCATATAGCAGTCGAACCAAAAGACGGGGAAATTGGTAAATCCTGAAATTGAGAAGGCAGGAGGTAGGAGGTAGAAGGTAGAAAGTGACCTTCAGGAGTCTCTGAAGTCCAGTTTAGTGGGTAATTTCCTTTCAGTGGCCTTCGAGGTTGGGATAAATCTCTCCTGGCTTCTGGACTCTGTCTTCTGCCTGTATTTGTTGATCAATAACCTTAAAAATTAACAGTTAATAAAATTAATAGTTTTTATAGTAGTAAAAACCAAGGAAGCGGACATTTATAAATTATCAAATTCAGTTATAGATTATTTTTGAATGCACGAATTCTACCCTTGTGGATAAGTGTAGGTT
>JAKQYE010000071.1:17766-23806 GCA_023356605.1 Trichodesmium sp. MAG_R02
AATAAAATTAATAGTTTTTATAGTAGTAAAAACCAAGGAAGCGGACATTTATAAATTATCAAATTCAGTTATAGATTATTTTTGAATGCACGAATTCTACCCTTGTGGATAAGTGTAGGTTGACTTTTAACTTGTGCATAGCGCTGTATGAGGAAAAACTAGGAGAAAAATATGGAAATTCTATTAGGTATTTGTCTAGGTGTGGGATTAAGTGCAGCTTGTGGGTTTCGGATATTTGTCCCCCCACTGGTGATGAGTATTGCTGCCCAATCAGGACATTTACAACTCTCTGATGATTTTGCATGGATGAGCACCCCGCAAGGAACAGTTGCTTTTGGATTAGGTGCATTCTTAGAAGTTGCTGCTTATTACATTCCTTGGATAGATGAGTTACTAGATATTGTTGCCACCCCAACGGCAGTCATCGCCGGAACAATCATTACAGGTTCATTTTTTAGCGACATGAGCCCAATGCTACAGTGGACTATTGCTGTAATTGTGGGTGGAGGTTCTGCAGGAGCAGTGCAAGGTTTAACAGATGTGACTAGATTAGCTTCTACAACTCTTACAGGAGGTTTTGCAAATCCTGGTGTTTCCACAATGGAGTTATTGAGTTCTGCAGTTTTGTCAATGTTGGCGATCGCTTTACCAGTATTAGCAACTGTAGTAGTATTTGTAGTAATTTGGTTATTATGGTCCGGAGTCAAAGCTTTACATCGTAAATTGAGTAGAAAAAATAATACAGAAACATCATCGACTCAAGTAGGATAAATGGTGGTCTGGCTCGTGTAATGGTAGATGGGGATGAACCATCAATCAACTTCTTAATTTTAATAATTTAATTTGAGGAGTGACATAAGGTGCATTGCAACGGATCCCAATTTTTTAACTTTTGCTACTGACGAAATAGATAATATTATTGCTGAAAAACATGAAGGCTGAAAAGAGGAAAATAATCTAGTATTATCCTGTACTTTTTGCCATCAATATAAAGGAATTGAGAAGTAGTAGTTACTATTAACTGATAACTGAGATGAGAGTAGTTTATATAGGCGATCGCGCCGTAGGAAAAACTCATTTAGCATTAGAATTAGCTAACCCCCAAGGACACTATGTCCGTGTTTCTCTGGTTAATCAAAATTATCAAAGTCTTCAGGCAAATTTGCTCAATTTGGATGGTACGACTAAACCTACTCAAACTATTGAAAGGCGTTCTTTGAATGTGGAAGTTAGCCTACCTATTGGTATTAGTAAAATTCCTGTGGATTGGATAGATTCTCCAGGGGAATTATTTCGTAGGTCGTGGCAATCTGGAAATATTAATGAGTGGGAAGACTTTAAAGAAATAGTAAGTAAAAGTGAAGGAATTTTTTTAATTCTTCCTCCTTATAGAGAAATTTTACAGCCTCATATTGACCTGGAAAATTATATTACTCAGCAACAATGGTGTAATAGATTTAATCGTTGGGCTAACTTTTTTATTTATGATTGCCCTCAAGCACGACAGATTGTAATTTGTTTGAATAAGGCTGATTTAGTTGACTGTGAAATTGAGCAGGAAATTTCTAAGTTGAATTATTTGCCTCATGGCTCTTCTCTGAATTGGCTACAACGTCATAATTATGTTATTAATAGTTATTTTCAACCTGTAAAATCGGAGTTAGAACAAATAAATAAAAGTCGTTATGGTTTGTCAGTGCGATGTTTTATTACTAGTATTTATCATCGTAGTTTATTAGAATTACCTTGGATATATTTAGCTAATTATTTAGTCTGAATAAAGAGTCTGAATAAAGGAAGTTGGGGATAAGTTGAAAGTCAAATTAAAAAAAATTAAAGGTTATGCATTAAGGTTTAATAGCAGTTTTTTTTATTACAAATAGTTATGGATTATAACGGTTGTCTCGTCTATTGTAATTATTTTACAGCCCTTGACTTTGTTATTAGGTACACCCATGGGGCTAAGATGCGCGCAATACACAATTTTTACCATTTAAAATGTACATCATTTGCCCGAAATATCCTGTATATCAATTATCAAAAACTTTGCTATACTTAAATTTTATATTTATAAGTACTATTTATTGATGTAGTTTTATTTTTAATTAATCTCTGTAATTTTTATAGTTATAGTTATTTAAAATAAGAATAGAATTTTTTTTATGCTGAAACGCGAGTTATAGCAAGAAATACTTGTCTCAATCTAAATTAAAATAACTATATTTTGACTGCCTTCTAAGTATAGCATGATTTTTGAGAAACGGTATGACAGCGGTTTTCATATGAATGAACCACAAAAGTTTAAAATGTGACTTCATACCAAAATAGTTATCTAGAGCGATCGCTAAACCACAAAAATGGCCAGACCATATTCACAAAATTTAGGCCGACCTGTGCTTACAGCGCTTTTCAAATTGATGAACTACATCGCCATAACCAAAACCTTGTAGGGACCTTGGATGCAAGGTCCCTACTGTGGTCGACCGACATGAAAAATGCTGTAAAGCATCTTGCTCCGGTACTAAGAGTACTTTGAGATTTTTTACACTGAAAATAGCTTCAAACCTAATATGAGCAAAATATATACCTTATAGCAGTTTTCCTGCACAGTAGACTACGGTAGGAACGCCCTTATGCAATGTCCCTACATTTGCGTAAGTCCTGTTTATTTTGAACGGATTTTTTCCTAAAGTCTCACTCAACATTGCTTGTTTCTACCATTACGGGGGCAGGAATATAGCACTGTAGCACTGTATAGTTTAAATACCTAAAAATTTAGAGATTTAATAAAAAAAATGGGGAATATTTGTATTATTGGACCTACTGGTGCGGGCAAAACAACTTATCTAGCAGGATTAGCTTATTGGCCGGAAAAAACTAATCCTAATTTTCAAATTACAGCTATTACTAATGATGCTAAAAATTTAGCTAGTAAAGCTGAAAATATTATTCTGAATGGTGCCTCTTTAGAACCTACCATTATTGATGGAATTAGAATTAAAAGTTTTTACGATTTACCTTTGTATTCTTTTCACATAGAAATCAAACGTTGGTGGCAACGAAAACCAGAAGAAATTAACCTAGTAGTCCGAGATTATCCAGGGGAAATTTTTAATGAATTACAAGGTGGAATTTCTAATACTTTACATCAAGAATTTTTCGATGAATGTCTGATTAAAGATAATCTTGGTTGTCTAATTTTACTTCATAAATGGGAACCTGGAAGTGACGTATTTTATAGTAAGGTAATGGAAAGGTTTCTTGATTTAATAGATGCAGGCGATCGCACTCAAGATTTACGCCTAGCTATAGCAATGAGTAAATGTGAAAGAGGAGAAATATGGCCTGGTCGTCTTGATCCAGAATTAGATATATTTACAGTTCATTTACCTAGAACAACAAATATTTTAAAAAGGCGTATTCCTCAACAAAATTTAAGGTTTTATGCTATATCTACTTTTGGTGTTTTACATCGAAATGACCCTCGCCCAAATCGTACGGATGAATTAGGTAGTCCTCACTCTATTTTACGGGAACCTTTGAAATGGAAACCTCATGGAATTATTTCTCCTTTGTACTGGTTAAGTAAGGGTCGCTACATTAAAAGTTAAAGCTCAACATTCCCTTATTCACAAGACTTTTTCATTCTCAGGATTTAAGCTAAATTAAAATTAGAGCTTAACAACAAAAATCAGTTAGAGATTACTTTTAAATTTTGACTTTTGAATTGTTTATAGCACTATAATAAGTTAATTATAGAATAAAAGTTATGGGAAATACTATTGCTTTACTTGCTTATGACAGCAAAAAAAATAACTTAGTTGAATTTGTCAAGAAACATAAAACTGTACTATCTCGCTATGAATTAGTAGGCACAGAAAATACTGCCCAATATATTTTACAAGAAACAGATATAGAAATAAATTCTGTTTTACCAGGTCCCTTGGGAGGAGATGCTCAATTAGCTGTAGAAGTAACTACGGGTAATGTAGTTGCTGTTATTTGTTTGGTAGACTACCTATTTTCTCAATCTTATGAACCTGATATCCAATTATTATTGCGTCTTTGTCAGGTACATAATGTTCCCATTGCTATCAATATTGCTACCGCGGAAATTATTATTAAGAGTTTTATTCACACTACTCTGGCTCACCTCATATTTAATCCCATATCTGGTCAAGGCAATGCTCAACAAGATTTATTATTAATTAAGTCTCTTCTCAAACCTCATCTACATTTATATATACATCAAACAACTCCAGAAAAAACTGCAGAAGAATTAACAGAATTAGCGATCGCTAAACAAGCAGATATAATTATTGCTTCTGGAGGAGATGGGACAGTTTCTGCTGTTGCTGGAGTTTTAATAAATACAGGTATCCCTCTAGGTATAATTCCCAGGGGAACAGCTAATGCCTTTTGTATGGCATTAGGCACTCCCAGTATTGCGCCGATCAGAAGTGCTTGTGATGTGATCTTGGCAGGGAAAACTCGTGTTATAGATGTTGGTCGTTGCAACGAACGTACCATGATTTTATTAGCAGGGGTGGGATATGAAGCAGAAACTATAGAAAGAGCAGACCGGGAAACCAAAAACCGTTGGGGAGTGTTAGCATATATGATGGCAGGTTGGCGGCAACTCAACGAACAGCAACTTTTTGATATTGAGATTGAAATTGATGGTGTGGCCAAAACTTTCCAAGCTGGAGCTATTACTATTGCTAATGCAGCTCCACCTACATCATTTTTAGCCCAAGGTTTGGGAAAAGTAATTATGAATGATGGTTTATTAGAAGTAATGATCATTACTTCTAAGAATAGACTGCAAGCTGTTAACGCTGGAGTCAGAATGTTTGGCTCGGCTATCTTTCAAACTCCTACTCAACATGAAGATACTATTGCTTTGCGTACAAAAAGGGTAAAAGTTAGTGCAGATCCACCCCAAAAAGTTGTGCTTGATGGTGAAATTATTGGCACTACTCCTATTGAGGTAGACTGTATTCCCAATGGTTTAACTGTGCTGGCTCCACCAACTAATGAAACTGAAGAAAAATCTGCCTGGGGTTTTCTCTCTTGAAATCAGGACTGACCCAGAACCCCTCTCCTATTGGGCTGGCGTCAGTCCTGTTCTTCTTAACTAACCTATGTGATTTTTCTAGTTATTTTCACTACATAATTAGTGTTCAAAAAGTTTTGGTTTGTAGTAGGGCTTTAGCTCTCTCTGCACTTATGGCTCTTACCCTACCACAAACTTTATAGCGGTTTTCAAATTGATGAACTACATCATCATAACCAAAACCTTGTAGGGACGTTTTGCTAACGCAAAGCTCCGCTAACGCTACGGGACATGTTTGCGCAGCATTCCGTCAGGAAAACCCATTTTTGTTATGCAAGGTCCCTACTGTGGTCTACCAACATGAAAACTGCTGTAATTAAACTATTCAACCGGACATGATCAGGACTTACCCACGGGCACTATATGAGCGTGAGGGCGAATGCCAGAAAGCCCCTACATAGGTTGGGCCTAGGTTGATTTCCGTAAGTCATGATGATATTACTTAGGGTTTTGCCACCCTTCAACAGTGGCTACTCCCACATTAATATAAGGGTTATCTAATAGTTCTTTGAAAGCTTCTTTGCCTAATGCTGTCAATGCTCCGACAAAACGTTGGCGGTTGTTTGGGGGAATGGAGGCGGTGACAAATGCTTCTTTTTCTGCATCTGTCGCGGCGGGGTTATTTAATTCTAATTGTTTCAATAATTTTTGAATTTCGGCGGCGGCTTCGGCGAGGGTTTGCTTTTCTTGGGAACCATAGTTATTTTGAGTTCCTACAACTTGACTGCCACTTTCGGCTTTCTCGACTACATTACCCATACTGCCATTATTTGTTTCGACTACGTTACCAACTCTGGCTTGACTCAAGTCATATTTTGATTTATAATTATCTGTCATTGAATTATTCCTCGTATTAGGGTTAGCTTCAATATTAGGGTTAACTTCAATATTTATATTATTATTTTTCTCAGTAATAAGCAATTT
>JAKQYE010000071.1:23906-25720 GCA_023356605.1 Trichodesmium sp. MAG_R02
ATTCTCACCATTTTTGGATAATTCCGACCGAGAATTTAAGCGTTGAATAAATTGGTCGCTAACAACATGGTCTTTGGTTTCGGCTGCATTTTGTAATAATTTCTCTCGCAGTAACCAGGCTTCTGGGTAGGGTAGGAGGGTTGCTAATAATAGATAAACTCCTCGAAACCTGGGGTCGTTAATATGTTCCTCTAATTTTTGATTTTCCTCACCGAGAAATGTCTGGACGATAAAATATTCTTGAATTTTATCATGGCGGAAATACCATTCAGAACCGACGTCATCTTCCACATACCGTTGACGGCGCAAAACCATTTTGTATTTTTCCATGGTGTGGAGTTCTTTTTTCCACTCCGACGGAATATTGATTTCATCGTTGAGGCGCATCTGATATGTTGTTTCGGCAAACTCTGTTAGTGGAAAAGAATCAAAATTAACCTCTTTGTATTCTGCTGCCATGACTTTATACTGCTGTTGTTGCAGGTTGAGCAAGTCGGGGGCTTTGCCCTGGGCGAGAATTTGGGCTACAATAGTTAAGTCCATGGGATTCGATAGTAACCGACGTACTGTTTTCCCCTCTTCTTCTGACTGCTTCTGTGAATTGAAGGTTTTTCCGAGGTATTCTTCGCAAGCTTCTTCATATTCAGACCGGGAAATTGAAGGTTCTGCCGATGGGGTAAATTGACGAGTCTGGAGAAACTGTCGAATTTGCTCACGCTTCAATGGTTGGAGAATATAGGTTTTGGTTGTTGAGGGTGGGATCCAATCTAGGGGTTGTGTTGCTAGGAGTATATGACCCCGGAAGTGACTCTCGACAAAATAACTAATTTTTGTGCGGGTGTCGGGGGTGACTTCGTTGAGTCCGTCAATACAAATTTCGAGGGCGTTGTTGTAAATCAGCTTTTTGAGGAATTTGGGGTCTGTTTGAGATATGGGTATTTTGCTTTGGATGGCGGCGATCGCTCCTTGGGCACATTTGCTGGCGGGTAAGTAAACTACTAGATTTTTGCGGGTTTTCGCCCAGTGCCGCAGGAACATTGATTTGCCGAGACCTGATTCTCCTTGGAGGACAATGGGAGATTGGATTTTGGCAATGGTGGTTTTGATGGGTTGTAGGTTGTGGGTATTTTGGAGACAAACGTTGGAGTCGGGAAAGTAATCTTGGGGGTTGAAACTGTGGAGGTCAGCGTCTGCGATGAGGATGGGTTGGAAGGGGGAGAAGAGTAGGCGGCGGAGGGATGGTATCCAGGTGAGTAATAAACCGATGTAACCGAGTCCGGCAATTTTGCGAATCTGGGGATGCCAGAATAGGGTTTGAATTTCGGGAGATTTGGGATAGAGGCAGAGGAGGATGAGCCAAGTCAAGGCGTGAAGGAGTAGAAATTTCCAGAGGTAGGAGAACCATTGTATTCCTTGTAAGGCGACTATTTTGGCGTTGATGTCTTCGTCTTTAAGGTTATTGTAGTGTTTCTTGAGTAGGGGCAGATCTTCTGGTTGCCAATCTACTTTTTCGACTACTATGTTAATTTGTCGTTCCAATTCAAAAGGTAAGTATTCTAAGGACTGACTTGGTTTCCAAATTTCTGCAAAAAGCTCTAAAACTTTTTTGCCTTCTTCGTGGCTAATGGGGCGTTCATTCTTAAATTTATCTATTTGATAAGGGTATTGTTCTGGTGAACCTAACCATTTAATTAGGGTAAGGGCATCATATTCTCCACCACTGACAAAGTAGGCGAGAAAACGAAGTGTTGCTTCTTTATCTCGGTTTCTATGAGCTGCGTTTAAAATTGGTAAAATCTGCTGAGTATTTAATT
>JAKQYE010000072.1 GCA_023356605.1 Trichodesmium sp. MAG_R02
CAATTAATTAAGTATTAATACTGGTAACAAAGAAAAATTGGTGTGACTAGGACATTCAAAAGAAAAAGTAGCTTGGGTTAAGGCTGAAAAAAACTTTTCCTATCCAAAATGTGGCAAACTATAGTCATTCCGAATAAGAATGGGATACTTTTCTAGCTAAAACTCTTTCACAGCAAGAAAATTTTGTCTCAATCTAAATCAGAATAACTATAGCTTTAAGTCAGCTCAAAAATTCATGGTTAACTAAGGTGTGTCAATGAAGAATCCATAAGAGTTTTTTTTTATGTAAAAATTATTCGGAAAGTTGGGAAAAATGTCAGTGGAAATCAAAAATTTAGACCACTTAGGGTTAGTAGTAGGAATCATTGATGAAATAGGAATAGTCAATAAAATTAATGAATTAATAGAAGAAAATTATACTGAAAAAATCACGGTAGAAAAAGTGGTAAAAGCTATGCTTTTAAATGGTATGGGGTTAGTATCATCACCCTTATATATCTTCCAGTATTTATTGCTGGAAAGGCAGTGGAACATTTACTAGGGGAGGAAGTAAAAACAGAGTATTTGAACGATTATAGATTGGGAAAAGTTTTAGATAAAGTATATAAGATTGGATCAAATCAAATATTTGCTTCGATTTTTTTTAGAAGTAATTAAAAAATATCAATTAAATTTAGAAACAGTTCATCTAGACTCAAGCAGTTTTCATGTTGATGGAGAATATAAAAATTCCGGAGAAAATAAAACCATAAAAATAACTTATAGCTATTCTAGAGATAATCGGCCATATTTAAAACAATTTCTGATGGAATTAATTTGTACAGGGGATGGAGACGTACCTTTATGGATGAAAATTTGCGGGGGGGGGAATGAATCAGATCAAAAGGAATTTGGTGTAGGAATGATAGAGTTCAAAAAACAAGTGCAATTTGACAGTTTAATGGTGACAGATAGTGCTTTTTACACCCAAGAAAATATCCAAATAGTTGATAATTTAAAGTGGTTAAGTCGATTACCATTAACTGTAAAAGCAGCTACTCTATCAGCTAAGTATGTGGAAAATAAAGACTTAGTTACCAGTCAAATCCCTGGATTTAATAATGTATAAATTAAACAAAACTATGCTGTAGTAGAGCAAAGATTTTTGTAAGTAGAAAGTCACAAAAGGAAGGAGTCAGATTGAAAAAAATTATCAAAAAAAATTCAAAAGATAAGGAAGCTTGTCAAAAAAAAGTTGCGAGAATTAATATCTGTAGAATTCCCCTATACTGCTGATGCTAAAAAAGCAGCCTCTCGTCTGTTAAAGAAGTCTAAGTATCAGCAACTTACCGACTTAAAAATTACCAAGGTTAACAACAGCAAAACTGCCAAAAGCATTGATCAAGTTAAGCACCAATTATTATGGAAATATCTGAGGGAACAATTGAAATATCCTTCAATTAAAATGAAGCAAATTTTAACTTGAACAACTTAAGGTTTTTTGAATAAAAATAGTTAAGGGTTCGCGGAGCATAGCATTAGCCGTATCCCATGAAGCAAAGCGTGAAGATCGTCGAAATTGTTATGCCCTATATATACAGGACTTACGTATTGCTTCTATATGTGGTGTATTTTTGATAATCCTGATCCGATATTTACACTACAATTAGTATCTTTGCATAAGTCCTGATATAGTGTCTTTACATATCAATAATTTTCAAAAGGTTTATTAAAGTTCTTAGTTAAGTAAGTTGGCATTAAAATCTTTCGCTATGTAAGAAAATGTAAATCGTCCCTCAACTAAACTGTTTGAAGGAGTTTAGAGTTAGTATAAAAATCTTAATATAGCTAAGTTTTTTATCCACCTACCTACTTAACTATTGTTCCTCTAACTTAAAAAGGGAGAGTTTTTAAGAGTATAACAAAAGTCTTTCATTCAGCATTTCAAGTCTTTAGCTTCAGTGGGATATACTGTTAACTAATAATTGATAACTGAACTAGGCATCGCTCTCAATATAGACAAACAATAAACCCATAACTACAATTGGCATTAACCAGGTAACTACTGGAATTAAAATCCAAGGTAAGTAAGATGCTGCATAAGAACCAGTCATTTAAAATTCTCCTTCAATTACACAATTTAAAAGTACACAATCGCCTAATTTAATAAAAAAATAAGCCCTCAAACCTCCCCTTAGATAGGGGATAAAAAATAAATTTCAGTTTTTAAAGTCTTTAGCTCTAGTCCGAAGTACTGATAATTGATATAAGGTATTTAACTATTAAATAAACCTCGGAAAATTGAGTCTACAAGCTCAAAGTTTTCTAGTAGGAAGAAAGCAACAACGGCACCACCCATTGCACCGATGAAGAAACCACCAGTAAATTGACTCCAACCTTCAGAAGTCTTTAATGGGTCTGCTCCTTCAGCACTATCTCCTTGGAAAGAAACTAGGCCATAAGCAGATAGACAAATAGTGGCAATTAAAACAAGAGCGATGGTGGAAATTAGTCCACCTAAGTTAGCAACTCCGGAATCCCGTAATGGGCCGAGTTTTGTCCAAGGGCCAACGATAAAATAACCGTGAGCCATACCTACCTCTAGACCCCGTAGAATTGGTGATAGACCTGGACGGTAAATAGGCAAGTTACCTATAAATGCTTTGGTAAAGTCAGAATCACTGATGGGAGTGGATAAATGACCTACAAAAGGGTCCCCTTTGTAGGGTTGAACGAATCCTGAATCTGTTGCTTCTGGCATATTTATTCTTTCCTCTTAATTTGAAGTTGAAAAATTTTTAGGAGATATTGGTCATATTTTAGGAGGTAGCCGTATTTTAATCTCAAAATTGGTCTTCAACTTTAGAAAAGTTAATCTTATCTGAGTTTCTATGTTTACTTATGTATCAGGATTTACCCAAACTCCTAGAGAATAACCTATCTGTAGAGGCAAATGCGTTATAACCCCACTAGATACAGTTGTTTCGTAAATCCTGATTAATTAATTAGGGGTTGCTGATTAATTCTCAAAGCATTGACATATAAAGGCAATATCCTTATTTAGGTTGAAGTACCAGCTTTTCAGTGGCTTACACTGAAAAAGTTGGGATCTAGTGCTGGCCATGCAATTGTTTGGCTCAAAATCCTCACATAAGTTAGTATTTTGGACGTAATGCCAGGCACTAATACATCCATCAGCCCAAAAAAAGGCTTTAGCCAATATCAGTCAATGCTTTGAGATTCATAGAACTTACGCAAATTAACAAAGCTCCCTAGTCTGTGGCCCAAGACAGTTCAGTTAAGGATTTTTTTGGCAATTCTGTAGTCTGAAAAGCTTATTAAATGGCTCCATATCATAGAAGTTTTCCTCTGAGCTGAACCCTATTGGCTTATGGCCCTCATTATTGTTGTTCAAACCACCAAATTTTCTAGATATAGTTGTTTAACAATAGAATTGAGACAAGTTTTTCTTGCTATGAAAGTATTTTAGGTAAAAAAATGTCTTATCCTTATTTGAAATGACTATAAATTCCGATTTTTGGGTAAGTCCTGATTTAATTAGCCAACCCTACTTCATATGACTACGATACCATTCTCCTAATCTCTTTGGAGACACCCCAAGGAAGTAAGCAATAATTACTAATTGATTAATTAGAGTAGTTTTAAATATTCCCAACTGTTGCCACCGACGACCAGAAGTTAATACTGGTTTTGATAAAATTGCAATTTGCCCTCTTTTTTTTAACTTTCGGATCAACTCAAAATCTTCCATAATTGGTATTTCTGGAAAACCACCTACTTCTTCAAATACTTTAGCCGAAAGAAAAATTCCTTGGTCTCCATAGGGCATTTGCAAATAACGCGATCGCCAGTTCACCATTATCTCCACTATTCGTAAACTTCTTTTTCTTCCTCTAATACCTAATTCAAAAGCACCTGCAATAATATTCGGCTTGGCTATAATTTCTCTTAATAATTCGTCAAAATTTAATGGTAAAAAAGTATCTCCATGAAGAAACAAAAGAATATTTCCGGTTGCTAACTTTGCCCCAAAATTCATTTGAACACTACGACCAGGAAGGGAATAAATAAGTTTAACATCTAAAGACTTAACAACTTCAATAGTACCATCATTACTGCCACCATCAACTATAATTATTTCTACATTTTTTCCTGTTTGGGCTGTGGAAATAATTTTGGCGATCGTGCCAACTTCATTTAACACCGGAATAATAATCGAAATACTGCTCATCAATTTTTTAGTAAGGGAATTTAATATAAGCATTTTGTGTAAAATACTGCACCAACAGTACTTAGCCATTAGTTATAGTCATTTCAAAAAGAGATGGAAAACTTTTTCATGCTGAAACCTAGTTATAGCAAGAAATACTTGTCTCAATTCTTTCAGGACTTAGGCAGTACCGCTATATATGGCGTATAAATTTGTATTGTTCAAGATATTGCCACTACAATTAGTGCCGTTGCGTAAGTCCTGTCTATGATACGTCCACCTGATGTTAATCTAACCGTACCCTCAACAATAATATATAATTCATTTGCTGCTGCTCCAGCGTTAAAAATAGTTTCATCTGTCTTGAAATAATGTTCTGAAGTCGAAGGAATTACCCGTGATAAATCCTGAGGCGAACAATCGGAAAAAATGGGGACTGTCCGCAAGTAATTTACTTTGTCTATCGTCTCAATAGTCATATTTGATTATGAATAATTGTTGATATTTAGCAATAATATTCTCTTTAAGAAGAGCACGAGCACTAACAATACAACAAATGAGTGTATATCGGTGGTTTTAAGAATATGCTGAAGGTGGATTAAAATTATTATATATCTCCAAAAATTTGTTTCAAAACCTCAGAATTGAACGGATTTTCACCCTTTTTCAAAGCCTCTATCCAACCTTTATATTTTTCCTTTTCCGCCCCATCTTCCAGGGAATCTACGAATACTTGCAAATCATTAATTGCTCCCTGATTATCCCCAGTTAATCCTCTCGCTAAACCACGATACTTCCTGATTTTACCATCATTAGGACTCAATTTAACTGCTTTTTCACAGGCAAACATCACATAAGGTAGCTAATTCTTTGCCATTCTCAGTATCCCAGAGGCGGGCGGTATTGTCCCAACTAGCAGTAGCAATGGTTTTGCCGTCGGGGCTGAAGGTTACCGCTTTTACTCCATCCTGGTGGTCAAGGGTAGCTACTTGTTTGCCAGTGTCTCTATTCCAGAGGCGAGCAGTTTTGTCAAAACTAGCATTAGCAATAGTTTTACCGTCGGGGCTAAAGGCTACTCCATATACTACCTCCTCATGGTAGAGGGTAGCTACTTGTTTGCCAGTGCCTCTATTCCAGAGGCGGGCGGTATAGTCATCACTTGCAGTAGCAATGGTTTGGCCGTCGGGGCTAAAGGCTACTGCATTTACCTTGTCCTGGTGAAGTAGGATAGCTAATTCTTTACCAGTATTTGCATCCCAGAGGCGAGCGGTATAGTCATCACTTGCAGTAGCAATGGTTTGGCCGTCGGGACTAAAGACTACTACCCATACATCGTCCTGTTATTCAAACCCTCAAAAACTGCATCAGCTTGCTTTGTCAAAGTCCCCTGAATTCCACCCAATTTTTCATAAGTTGCCAGAGTTAAATATTTACTTTTTTCTTCCCCCTGTGTAGCAGATTTCCACAGAGCATCTAGAGTATATTGCAACAGAGGTAAACTACCAGAATTACGCAAAAAATCTTCTGCCATTTGAGCAACTATAGTCATTCCAAATAAGAATGGGGCACTTTTTCACCTAAAAACCTTTAAAGCCAGGAAGACCAGGTCTAAATCTTAACCAGAATGACTATAATTTGGGTTCAACTCCCATTCCCACTAATTCTGCAGGTTTTTTAATTGCTTCCTCTATTTCATCTTTTTCCAAAGGCGTTACTAATAATTGATTCTCCTTAATTTTTGTTGCTAACCCTGGATATTTTGAACATTGGTCGAGAAAATCTGCTCGCATTCCTAAGACTAAGCAAAATTTATTTTGAGTTTTTTCACTTGCTAAAGCATCCAAAAAACAATCAAAAAAATCCTGTCGTTTTTCGTGAGTTTCACAGAGAGTAAAAGACTCTTCAAATTGGTCAATTACCATCACAACTTTTTCCGCCTCTGCTTGATTAATAAATTCGATGATTTTGTCTGTTAAGTTCTCTGGTTTTTCTCCCTCTAGATTAATTACTCTTTGCAAATTTTTTAGAGGAGAAAAAGTCGGAGTAAAAGGTTTAATATATAACCATCTATCGCTCCCCGATATTTTCTGTACTCGCTTCAATTGATATAACAAACCCGCCCGTAATAAAGAAGATTTTCCACTTCCGGAAGCCCCTAAAACTGCCACAAAATTATTAGCCCTAACTCTCTCAATTAATTCATCAGTCAACCGATTTCTCCCTCACATATTTACTTCAATATTCCCCATAAAAAATGACAGTGCAACCCCACAAAAATATACAGCGCTTGACCTTTTTATGAGGTATGCCTAGGTGAGCAAGATGCTCGCAATACATGATTTTACTATTTGCCTTGTACCTTATATACCCGAAATATGCTGTATATCTGTTTGTGTTTTTTCCTCAACCCAATCTACACCTTATATTCTATCACTTTAGGTATCTAAGAATTCTAATTCTTGATTGATTTCTGCTGATAAATTATTCAATAACTGTAGTTTATTTCTTAACTTAATTACTTTCAAAGACTGTTGACTCATAGGAACCTTAATAACTTTTTCTGCTATTTCTTCATATTCCTCAACTGCTTTTAAAGCTACAGTGTTAAAACGACTTAAATAATCTCTAGCTGCATTAACATAAGCTTGTTTCACTTGCTTCTCATAACTTGCTAAATCTTGTGATTTATTCTGTTTATTATCACTTAAAAGATAAGTGGCACCACCAACAACTACAGCTCCCATCGGACCTCCTAATAACCAACCTATTCCAGTGGCGATCGCTATATTTCTAAGACTAACTGTTTTTTTTGTTTCTGATGGAGGTGGGGATGGCAAAAAAACTTTTGGTGCTTCAGGAAATGTAATTATTAATTCCTCTATTTCTTCTAGTTGAAAAAAATCACAAGCTTGCTCCACCCACTTATTAATTTCCTGTTTATATTTCAGCACTTCTGGTCGAAATTTTTCCGACTCCCAAATATTGAAAGTTCTTTGTTCCAAAACTACAGCTAATTCAAATTGATACCTTTCCAAAAGCTTAGTTAAATATAACCAACTTTGTAAATTTGAGCTACTCCTATGGAGGCCATCTTTAATTAACTTTTCTGCTCTTTTTTTAATTTCAAACTTTTCAGTTTTCTGCTCTTGAATAGCAATTAACTCTTGAGTTACTTCCTTAGTATTAACCTTCATTACTTGACATAATTGAGAAGCGATCGCCCGCACCCTAGATAACTGAACATTTGTCTTTTTCCCAGACACTTCAAAAATACTTTGTAAAGCAGATTCAAAAGTAGCTAGTCCCGTAGTTTGTACCACAGAAATATCACCTTTTAAACGCCCTTGTAAAGCAGGCAAAGCATCAACCCGATAGAAATTACTAATATTATCCGGCAGTTCTGAGGGAAAACTTTTTGCCACAAACTGCATTCTGTTATAAACCTCTTGTTGCTCCTCAGCCTCCAACAAATTCATAAAATTAACCACAAAAACCACAGTCTTAATACCCCATTCCTTCAACCAAGAGCCGAAATTTTCTAGCTCACCCAAAGTTATTAAATTTCTAGCATCTAAAACCTGCACTACTAGATCAGCAGTTAATAACTTTTCCTGCACGAAAATATTCTGAACTTCCCTGTCATTAGTTCTTGGTAAATCTAAAAATTCTACTCCTCTTTCCAGAAAAAAATGAGGGCAATAAACTTCTACTGAAGTTACATCATCTTGCATTTTACGGTAAGAATCTAGCAAAGCATATTTTTTGAGAATATCTGTACCATTTTCATTAATTATAGTCCCATCTTGCAACTGAATTTTTGTTTGTAACTCCTGACCATATTTAACAGAAATTGCTGATTTAGTAGTAGGAATTATATCAATAGGTAATGTTCGTTGTCCTAACAAAGCATTCAGGAGGGTAGATTTACCATAACTAAATGGAGCAAAAACAGCAATTTGAAAAGAATGGTTTACCAGATCTTCATAAACAGAAATTACATCTTTTCTCAATTGAGAATCTGGCTCAAGCTCTAAAACTCCTAGAGCAGAATTAAAATAATTTGTCAAGTTTATGTAATGTTCTTTTTGTTGCATTTTTTTTTATTAAAGATACAATTTAGTTATTAATTACAGCACTTTTGAGATAAATAAAGCACAATATGCAAATCACCCCAAGACATCATCTTCAGTAATTTGAGGGATTTAGCCACCATACTTACTTCACCAACCCTTTACTAATAAATAGATTTACAGTAATTTTCATTTTGGTCAACTAGAATGAGAACTTAAGAGCGAATGTAGTGATAACTGAACAGGACTTCAACTATAACCATTCTGTCTGCTGCTGTAAACAAGCTAAAGCCACCTCAGTTTCCACTTGAGTAAACTTACTATAAAATCGACTCACACTCAGGAAAGGGTGAGGAGTTTCCAATATGATTAAGCGATCGCAACACTTCCTCAAATTTTGAAGTAACTCTGGAGGAGCAACTGGCACACATATCCAAATAGCATTAGGTTTCTGTAACTTAATAGACTTAACGGCAGCTATCATCGTCATACCTGTAGCTATTCCATCATCAATAAAAATCACTAACCTATTTAAAGAGCTAATTTCGGGTTTTCCCAGACTCAGCTTTTCCAATAAAGACAAAGCCTTTTGCTGTGCTTTTTCAATCAGAGCATATTGAACTTGCAAACTTCCTGGTTTATGCTTTGACCAAACTAGACAACCATCGGCAGTGACAGCACCTAACGCTAATTCTGGATTAGACGGTAAAGTGATTTTCTTAGCTACCACCACACTCAATGGACAACCCAACCGACGAGCAACTGGCACTGCTACTGGTAACCCTCCTCTTGGTAAAGCATAGACAATGGGGTTAAGTTCCCAATTTGTGGTCAAATTTTCATGGCAAAAGTTGGAAAAAATAACTTCGGCCAACTTGTTGCCGGCATCAGTGCGATCGTGAAACATATGGATAGATGGCATAATATTGGCCTCCAACTACTGGTACTGGACTGACACACCTCAAAATTTAACTAGGGTAGGACCATAGTGAAACCTAACATCAAAAACTGTTTTTTTGTTAGTTGACTATGATCAGAACAAAGCTAGAGTTCTAATACAGTCGATGGGGATATTACTATCCCTCAGCTCTGCTTCACGCGCCGTAGGTGAGAATTTCCAGCTCACACAGCTCCTGGTCTAGGATTGTATTTTTTTTCAGAGATTTTTTATTTCCCCTAAAACCCATACTATCCGCTATTTTGCTTATGATTAGGTTCATCTGAGACTTTTTCTTCTAGATACTCATCCTATGTCTATATATCCTATTAATTTCTCATAGGCTTTGGCTTCTTAGATATTTATTACCCTGTATACAACGGTTGACTTTGTTCCCATAACCAATTTCATATTAGTTTTATGTGTCCTGAGTTACCTGATACTTGCCAGTTATTCCCTCAAACGGTTGAAGATTTGAGGGGCACCTGAGAGGGGAGCAACTAAACCTACCTAGAATATGAGTTTTTGGTAGCCCTGTAGATGTAGTCATATTTATAAGTAAATCCCTTTCACTATCAGGAGTCTAACTGCCAAAATCGCTACTTTTACACCACTACCTGAGTTTTTAATCTTTTGGTTAAAGAGTCATATTGCAGTCTTGGCTTCTTTGACCCTACAAATTGTACTCAACCTAACCTACAATGTACTTGTACTTACATTTTAACTAATGGCCTTTAATCTTAAGGTTTTCTATTTACTTTTGACTTTTGCATTTTAACAACTAACACCTTATAAGTGATAACTAATAACTGAATTATGCCTAGCGAAAAACAACTCAGTCTCTTTGAGTGGTCAAACAATGATAACTTTTCAGTGTCTACCCCTAAGTCTAACTCCGAGTTTAGTCTCATTCCCACAGATGCTACAATTCCTATTCCATCTGGAATATATAAAACAATGGAGCAAATAGCACTTCATTGTAACCAATGTCGCAGATGTGAGCTAGGGAAAAACCGGACTAATGCCGTTATTGGTAGAGGGAACCCCGAGGCAGAAATTATGGTTATTGGAGAAGCACCCGGTCAAAATGAAGATGAACAAGGTCTCCCTTTTGTGGGTAAGTCTGGGCAACTACTCGATAAAATTTTGCAGTCTGTAGAGTTGAGTAGCGATCGCCACGTTTATATATCTAATGCTATTAGATGCCGTCCACCACAAAACCGGACTCCTACTCCCAAAGAAATAGAAGCTTGTAAACCATACTTATTAGAACAAATACGTTTTGTTAACCCGAAAATTATTCTTTTAACTGGGGCAACAGCAGTTAAAGCTTTAACTGGTGATAAGCGAGGTATTACTAAAATTAGAGGTCAATGGATAGAATGGGAGGGGCGACTTTGTATGCCTATTTTTCATCCAGCTTATCTTTTGCGTAACCCCTCTAGGGAAGCTGGTAAACCAAAGTGGTTGATGTGGCAAGATATTCAAGCAGTTAAGCAAAAATTAGAAGAGCTTTAAAGGTAATAGTAATTCTATGAACTACTCCGCACTACTTCCTGGAGAGCATAGCAGGCAATATATTAGTCAAGAATGACTATATTAATTCAAGTAGATAGCCGTTAAAATTTGTCACTATATAACAAAATGTAAATTAACCTCAAATTAACATCAGGATGAACTTGGACTCGGTTTATAAAACTTAATATAGTGAGTTTTTTTTGTGGGTACCTACTTACACCAAAAACGTTATTTCAGGGCATCTAAGGCAAATCAAATTAGCAAATAGCAGAATCTTGAGAAAAGAATTTGAGGCATAACTTAGGCCATACTTTACAGCGCTTTTCAAATTGATGAACCACATCGCCATAACTAAAACCTTGTAGGGACGTTGCATAAGGGCGTCCCTACTGTGGTCGACCGACATTAAAAATGCTGTAGGAAGTGGAAAAAGGGAGTATGGGTTGATCAGGTTATATAGTCATTTTAAATAAGGATGAAACATTTTTCACCTGAAATACTTTCATAGAAAGAAACACTTGTCTCAATTCTATTGTGAAACGACTATACATTAGAAATACAAGAAATTGTGCTAACACCGGAATCTTCCCCCGAACTATATCAATCTTTTGTAGCCAACTTTAATGTATTTCATATTAGGCCAGCTGGTGGCACACCTCTAAAAGTATTAGAAACCTACATTCAAAAACACAGTTGTGCTTGACTTGTTAGTGCGGTGGGCATTGAATTAGGGTTTGCAGAAAAAGTCTTTTTAAGCAGAAAAAGTCTTTTTAAAGAGTAGAGGACCCACCCCTCACCCTTACCCGTCCCTCAGCCCGACGGTGGAGGGAACCCACCCCTAACCCCTACCGGCCAGGGCAGTTGGAACAATTGTCCCTTGATTTTTATGCTATGGCCAGCCCAAAATACATAGAAATTGATCTCTGAGGACCGAAAAATAGGCACTAAATAAATGGCAACAGAAATGCATTAACCTTTATGTATCAATACTTTTATAATTTTTTAAATAAGAATGAAACATTTTTTCTTAGCTGAAACACTTTCATAGAAAGAAACACTTGTCTCAATTCTATTGTGAAACGACTATATATTTAATCAACAAGCCCGAATTAGGGTACAGACATTGGTAAATCCCATTAGCGGAGCATTTGGGCACCTAAAACTCACTCAGAAATTACTTTTGACTTGCCCGTAGCCCTACTCTCTTTTTCAAATAAATAAACATCATCTTGTCGGTAACTAAGCTGAAATTCTGAATTAATCTGGAGTTTATCTACTAATTTCCGCGAATATTCCTGACTATTTTTCCAGCCAGGATGACGTATATTTAGTAATACATAATCATACTCAGCTAAAGCTTCATCTCTAGGCAACTCTTCTTCTTCAACAATTAACTTAATAAACTCACGATGACTTAAATGAGGAGTAATTTCGGAAGTACTTAAAACACCACCTTTTGTCTGAACTAAAGCAACTGCCTTTCGTGCTGCTTGCCAAGTATCCAAATAATCTAGATAAATAGACCAGAAATAACCATATTTACCTAAAGCCAAAAATCCGATACAAGACCAAATTACGATAAATTTTGGTAAGGTTTTACTAACAATTGTAGATATATTTTTATCATCTTCTCTTTGGGGTCGGCATAAATTCCAGAGCCAATACCATAAACCACATTTACCATCAGCAATAGTATAAATTATAGCCATCAATAAAAAAGGTAATATTGGTAAAGAATACTGATGAATTAAATCTCGTTGAGCATCAATATCAGAAAGAATATTTAGTGCCAGAACTGGAGAAGCAGCTATTAAAGGAGTTAAATATTTAGGAGCAAGCCACCAAATTATCGGCAGATTTAGCAAAAATAAATATTCTAAAGTTTTGAGAGAAATTAATTTACCCAACACCAGTTCAGGTCTTAAAAAAAGACTCAATAAAATTTCTGGTATGGAGTTTCCTAAATATCGATAACGCCCAACTCCTCCTGGTGGTTGACCATCCTTAAAATAAGGTATTAGTACCTGAGTAGCAATAACAAACCAAGCTACACCAGCAAACAAAGCTATGGCACCACATACTCGCTTTTTTTCATAGAAATATAACCAAAAACCCATAGCAGCAACAGGTAAAGATAAAGCATCTTTACAGCCTAAAACCCAAATAATAGCTAAACAAAACCATAGGGTTTTATCTAATTTTCCTGCTAAAATTGCTCCTAATATTGCTGGTAATGCCATTACCTCTGGATGAAAATCAAATAAGTTGAGATTAAACACCACTGGGTATAATAAATAAACCATTACTATAGCAAAAGCTTGTCGTTTATTTAACCCTGAATAACGGGCTAAACTCCAAGTAGGTAAAGTTCCTATTGCTAAACAAATTGCTTGTATTAATAAGAGCCAATAAACTGAAGGATAAATTTTATAAAATAATGCCACAGGATACATTGACCAAGCAGCATGATTTCCGAGATGATGCACTTCTAAAAAGGAAGAAATAGGAGGTAAACCTTGACTTATTAAATAAGTAACTTGGTCATAAATTCCCATTTCAAATGCAGTAGATTGAAATAATAAGTGACGCAAACTGCTACAGATAAATAAAATTATAGCAGCAATAATAGTTATTTTATGTAGAAAATTAGATTTTAATCCTTTGATGATTACCATTTTAATAGTTATAATTAAACTGCGTATTGTGGCTGTATACCTAATCTATAACTTAGGGCTTTAGCCCTACCACAAACAAATAATTTGACAGTTATTTGAGAGAGAAAATTAGATTTTAATCCTTTGATAATTACCATTTCAATAGTTATAATCATAACTATTATTAGGGCTGTATACCTATCTATAACTCAGGGCTTTAGCCCTACTATAAACAAAGAATTTGATAATTATTTGAGTGTAAAACTATTAGTAGGGCTGTATACCTATCTATAAATTAGAGCTAAAGCCCTACTACAAACAAAGAATTTGATAGTTATTTGAGATGAAAAATATTTGAATAGTTATAATTCAAACTATTAATATGGTTTTATCCCTAAGATATACTCCAAATATATACCAATCCTATTTTATTTGTGGCAAAAATCCCGCTGCTTTTTAGGGAAAAGGAAACAGGGAATAGAGGATAGGTAAGAGTTTTAAAAGTTTTATTTACTTTTTGATTTGTCGCAACCTCCAACGGACTGCTATAGTCATTTCAAATAAGAATGAAAAACTTTTTATGCTGAAACCTAGTTATGGCAATAAATACTTGTCTCTATCTAAATTAAAATGACTATAAATACTTTTTTAGCAGCCTAATTTTTTTTTCAGAGATTACTTTTGACTTTTGACCTTTGACTTTTAATTTCCTGTCTTTGAAATACTATTACATCATTTTTTTCATAACTTAATTCCCATTCTTGGTTATTTTGGATATTTTCAAAAAGGATAATACCCGCCTCCTCAGTATCTGGCCAAGGATGACGTAAATTCAAAATTATATAATCAAATTCATCTAAATTATCTGGCTCTGTTTGATTTAATAATTTTACCATTGAACGGTGAGTAAAATGAGGTGCTAATCGATTATCTGTGAGTACTCCACCTTTAGTTTTAACGTAAGTAATTGCATCATTTGTAGCTTGCCAAGTATCAAAGCTACGAGGATAAGAAAATAAACTTACTACATTACCAAACAAGAGAAATATTAAAGTAGACCACAAAATAATTACGCGGGGGTATTGAAAATTAGGTATTGGTAATCTCAGATTAAATTTGGGAATTTTTAACTTTATTATCCAAGTTGATTCTATCAGATTACTTGGATTTTCTGTTTGAGAAGCTGCTGCTAAACAGCTAATTATTGTTAATAATAAAAAACTAATTGCAGGTAAAGAGTACTGATAATTTAAACTTCTCTGAAATGAGACTTCAGACAGCACATTCAAGATAATTGTCGGAGTAGTTGGAATCAGAGGGATCAGATTAGGTAAAACAGGCTGATTTTTCTGCAGTAGTGGAAATATTCCCCAAATTACAGGTAAAAATAACAGAAAAATATATTTAATAGTTTCCCAAGACAATATTTTACCTAAAACTGCTCCTGGTTGTAGCAAAATATTAATAATAATTCCCACAACCGAATCTCCCAAATAATTATAACGCCCGACTCCAGCTACCTCTTCGCCACTAAAAAAAGGGATAATTCCCTGAGTAACAACTATAAACCATAAAATCCCCAAAAAAAGAGCAATTAAACCGTAAGACTTACGTTTTTCAAAAGCTAGTAACCAGAAACCTATAAAAACTACAGTTAATGATAAAACTGCTTTACAACCTAATACCCAAATAATAGCAATACAAAACCAGAAAAGACGTTTTAGTCTCGCGGCTAAAATTGCTCCTAAAATAGCAGGCAAAGCCATTACTTCTGGGTGAAAATCAAATAGATTGAGATTAAAAATTACTGGGTATAAAAGATAAGAAATGGCGATCGCAACTGCTTGTCCTTGATTTAACCCTGCCAATCTGGCCAAGCACCAAGTTGGCCAACTTCCCAAGGCTAAACATACAGCTTGTAGTAAGAGTAGCCAATGGACATCAGGATAAATCATATAGAATAATCCTAAAGGATAGACAGCCCAAGCAGCATGATTTCCCAAATGATGGTATCCCAAAAAAGAAGAAATGGGAGATTCTCCTTGACTAATTAAATATACAACTTGGTCATAAATACCCAAGTCAAACCCAGTAGAATAGAAGAAGGCGTGACGTAAACTACTACAGATATAGAAAATTAAGGTTGCTAGAATTATTATCCTACTCACAATAAGTGGTGGCAAAAGCGTCATATTTTTAAGTTCCACATTCCCCAAGTCAATTTGTAGCAGAAAAAGTAATGCAAAGTACAAAAAATATCGGTTATATAATTATTTATACTGTATCAATTATGTTGACTAGCCTTTGTCAGAGTCAAATCATCAGGAAAATATTAAGTATAAATAATTTTTAATTGGCGAGAACTATTCCCTCCTAACTTCTGTAGGCCACCAATTTTATGGCTCCCCTATCTTGATTTTTTATATTAGGTTTTGAACCATGAAATATAGTGGACTCAGACATCTAGCATTTGGCGTTACAACAGATTTTTAAATACCTTTAACAAGCTAAATTTAGCCGTAAATACGTACCCTATAGGTAGGGCACTCAATGAGGGGTATCGCTCCATTAGGTTCAACCTTATTTTTTGCTTTTTTTCAACAAGTATTCCCATAATTTTTTTTATTCATGTTCTGAATACCTTAGACATTATTTTTCACGAAGCTACAATATTCAGAAAGTGTTGAAACACAATTTTCAAATTGTTTAATCCCTTTTGCAATGGATATAGAAGTTATTTTTTGTGCTAATTTTCTAGGACTTCTGACAATACAACCTGCTTTGATGTTCTCTTTAGAATCACTTATTCCGGCTATTCCTGTTTTATTTGTTACTTTGTATTCCTCAGAAAATTCTGATTCTGTTCCAAGAACCTTTTTGAAAGCATCAAAAACCAAATCCGTCTGATTTAGTAGTTGATCGTAGGTAATTAGTAAACTACCTTCTTTGTTATTGATTAACTTTGCATATCTTTCTAAAGTTGATAAGCGATTCAAATAGTACATTAATGCTTGTTCTTCACTCCAATGTGGCTTTATATCAAGAATACTAGCTATTGTTCTCTCTGGTTCTCTGATGATAAATATACTATATAATTTTTCTGAAGTTAATAAATTTCCATCTAAAACAATGTTATTCTGTAAGACTTTATCGACAAGATATTTATGATTCATTCTTAATTGTTTTAAGTCTTGCAACCTGGTAGTATTTTGGGTTTTATTATACACTTTAAATAATGATTTCTTCAAATCAAATTCAGAGGTGTATTTAATATGAGTTTCCCCATATCCTAAGATTTCTCTATGAGAACTTAATATATTAGTAAGTAATGAAGAACCAGAACGCATATGACCGAGTATAAAAATGAACTTGTATGGTTCTGTTCTGAACATTACTCTATATGGGTCTTTAACTTGATTAATTCTGAAGTAATAATACTTGTTAATCATATCATTTTTAAGAATTCGTATAGACTGATATATTTCCTTGATTAAATTCTTCATATTTCACATAAATTAATTTTTTGGTAGTGGTAAACAAGTAATGATTTTGGTTGTCTACCTTATGACAATTCAGGAGATGTATCAACTCATATCCTTACATCTTTAGGACTACTAATTTTTTTAGATAATAGCTTATTTAGAAATACTGGCAAGGTTGACTCAGTTTTTAAAATCATAAATGATATTATTGTATCAATGTTAATAATTATAAAAAAACAAGGTTTAAATATAAATAGGTTTGAAAAAAACATAATATTCCTGTATATTCTTCTCTCATCAGTGCCATAGTATAAACTCTAGTAATATAGATACAGAACTTACGCACAAACACCATATATAGTAGCCGTTTGTTCCTAAAGATGGTGTATGATTTGATCTGTATGGGTAAGTCCTGGTGATGTTGAAGATAAATTTAGAAGACTATGAGCGAGGAATTGGGATTATAATGAGTCAATTAAACATAGATTTAGCCCATCCAAAAGCTTGCCGACGGAAAAATGTATTCCGAAAAGCTGGGGATAATTGGGGAGCGATCGCTGATTATAATCAAGCAATTACACTAGACTCTCTTCAAAAGTCCCTCGTCTAGGGTACATTTCTGTCTTAGTCTCAGCATATCGCCCACCCATAAATAGCCTTCGGGTAAGTCCTGTGATTGTTGGTTATGGGTATGTTTTGTTGTCTAAGGAAGTTTTGTCTCGTGACAGTATTAGTGCAACAATTGTTTGTTTTTTTAGTGGGTTTTCACGAGTTTTTTTTAAGTCAGCGAGTCCTAGTATTCCAGATATTATTTGTGTAAGTCCAATTAGGAGATAATTTTTATGATTCAAAGTCTTTCCCGGATAATGCAATTTTTCAAATTAGTGTTAGTTGTCTTTGTAATAGCACTAGTTGTTAAAATGGGGGCTTCACTGGCCCATCGTCCACATGATGTTGTTACACAAATTGAAGTATCACCAAATTATCGACAAGATCAGACAGTATTAATTATTGTGAGAAATAACCTGTATCGTTCATCTGATGGAGGTACTTCATGGCAGCGCATTACTCAGGGTTTAGATTATTCTAGTAATAATATCACAGATCTGAAGTTAAGTCGGCAAAATGATGGTTTGGCATTTCTGGGAACACGTGGAGATGGAATCTACCGCTCATCAGACAAAGGACTCACCTGGCAAAATACCAGTGAAGGTTTAGATGAACTTGTTATAGACCATATAACTGTTTCACCAACTTCATCAAAGGTTGTCATAGCAAATATATCTGATGGGCTCTACTTAACTCAAAATTCTGGGGAGAGTTGGCAACAGGTTTTCCAAGGTAAAAGCTCGATAGAAGCTCTAGGTTTTTCTAATGATGGCAAATTAGTCATTGCTGCCAACAAAAACCAACTCTTGCTCTCCCGGGACCTCGGAGCAACTTGGCAAACTAGCGATCGCGCTGCATCTGGCCTACCATTAGATAGTCCAATTGTTGCCATTGAGTCTATGGTAGGTGAACCAGTTGATTCAATGTGGCTGGCGACTCAAACCCAAGGTATTTTTGAAACTACTGACAAAGGCAAAACTTGGACAAAACTGGCTATTCCCATATCCAATGAGCTTGTTAAAGATCTCAAAATTATTCCAGGCCTCCAAAAAAGCCCAGAATTGTTTGTTTCCACGGCAAATACTGGGTTATTTTACTGGAATAACCAAGAATGGCAGGCAAGAACTCAGGGACTCGAAATTGATTCCCAAGCTAAACGTATGAAGCAACCCAACTTTACTGAGCTCGAGTTCTCTCCAGATGGCAGCGTAACTTTCCTAGCAGGTTTTGACGGTCTCTTCAAGTCTGAAGATCAGGGGCAAAAATGGCAAGACTTAGAAACTTTAGGCAGAAGTACAGTTGTTGCCATGGCAATTTCTAATGATTTAACTTTGGCAACTGGGGACTACGTTGGTAACATTAATATCAGTAGCGATGGTGGTCAAACTTGGAAGATAGCTCAAAGAGGTCTAGAAATACCTTGGTTTACTAGGAAGTTTGAGTCAGTAGAACCAAACAACGATCCTCGTCGCTACTTTGATATTGCTTTTTCTCCAAACTATGATCAAGATAAAACACTATGGGCATCACTACTTTGGACTAAGGTAGCCAGAAGTCAGGATGGGGGTATCTCTTGGTCAATTACTTCTATGCCTAAGGAAGAACGTGGACTCACAATAGGTGTGTCTCCAGACTTCTCAAATGATCAGACTGTTTACATCCTAGCTCAGAAGGGTAATATTTATCAGTCTCAAAATGGAGGTAAAGACTTTAAGAAAGTTGGTCAGGTTCCATCTCTTCAAGGCAACTATGGTTCGTCTATTGCCATATCCCCTAATTTTGGTAGAGATAGTACTCTCTATGTAACTGGAGAGAAGGGGATCTACAAGAGTACCGATGCTGGGAAAAACTGGGAAGCAATAACTGAAAATACAGCTTTAGAGAAAGCCGGAAAAATGCAGATAGTTATTTCTCCAGGCTTTGCACGAGATCAAACTTTATTTGTTAGTACCAGAACTCGAGGCCTTTTCCAATCACGTGACGGAGGAATAACTTGGAATCAGCAGCTTACTATACCTGGATTAGGTACTGACTCGCCTGAGTTGGAAGCTATTGCTATTTCACCAAACTATGAGAACGATAAAACACTTGTATTGGGAGTGTTAGGTCTCGGGTTATACAAAAGTGAAAATGGAGGACAATCATTCAAACAAATTGCAGATGCTTCATTACCCTTATCTAGAATAGGCAATGTGCCTTCATCAGGAAAGCCTATTGTTTTTTCACCAAACTATATTAATGATAGGACTCTCTACAGCTTTGGTTCAGCTAGTTTAGAAATCTTCAAGTTAACAGATGATGGAAAGATTAAGGAAGCTTTAACTATTCAAAATTCTGAGTCAATAGGAGAACCAAATTTTATCAGCAATATTCGGCTAGTTTTATATGTCTATAAAAGTTTATTAAAAAAAGTTTTAGTCTTATTAGTCGCGCTCATAGGAGGGATAATTATTTACCTAAAGTTAATGAGAACAAATGTTTTATCTTTCCATCTAGCTCAAGTTCACCAGTATCAGCAAACTGAGCCCTCTATACCGACTAGTTGGAAAGTTTTGATCATTGTGATACTGATATTGCGTATCTTTTTATCCTTCGCTAACTTAGATCAAAAACCTTACAATGCTGATGAAGTCAGAGGCTTTTATCGAATGGCCGGTTACACTCGACCTCAAATTGTTGAAGAAGTTTTTAATGGAGAAATTATTAGTGCCGAAAAAATACTCACTTATCAAGTTCCAACATCTGCAGGACTTACGCAAAGACACTAATTGTAGTGTAAATATTGGAAATAATTATCAAAAATACACTACATATAGAAGCAATACGTAAGTCCTGATCTGCTAAAGGTTTACCAGAAACTATATCAGCATTAGCAGGTAATTCAGAGCACACTCCTCTCTATTACATTTTATCTCGTTTTGTAATTTCAATTTTCAAAGATCCTTTGGCCGCCAGGGCTTTGTCCGTAATATTTGGATTTGCTTGTTTGCCTGCTGTTTATTGGCTTTGCTATGAGCTTTTTGGTTCGCGAGCTGTAGGGTGGATTGCAGTTGGACTAATTAGTGTTTCACCTTATCAACTGCTATTATCTCAGGGAGCCCGTCAGTATAGTCTTTTTGGACTTGCTACTTTAATCTCTACCATAGCACTTCTGCGTGCTATGAGGAAAAATGATCAACTAAGTTGGGTAATTTGCACACTGACTTTCATCTATGGTCTCTATTCACACCTGTTTTTTGTATTTGTTGCTTTTGGTTACTGCTTGTATATACTTTCCCTTGGTCTTAAGCAAGTTCGATCTTACTTAGTCCCTTTTATTGTAAGTCTGTCAGTTGCTTTCGTAACATTTCTCCCCTGGATAATTGTGATATTGACAAGTCTTAATGAAATTCAGAAAAAGACACAATGGGTAAGTAATCGAAACTCCAATATTTCTATTTTACTCAGAGGTTTACGTCTAAGCTTACGTAATTCCTTTTTAAATTGGAATAATTCCATTCCTAGAATAGAGTCTTATTCGAGTTATTTAATCTTTGGTCTTATTGTTATATCTTTATACTTTCTAATTCGATTTACACCGAGGAAAGTTTGGTCATTAGTAGTGATATCAATTATATTGACACCTCTAGTTCTGGTAACTGCGGATCTAATTTTAGGTGGCGGACGCTCTCTGCAATCTAGATATCTACTTCCTTCTCTATTATTTGTACAAATTTCTGTAGCCTATTTCCTGACTAAATGTATTATCTTTTCATTCTCTACTCGGGAAAAAGTTTTTTGGAGATTTGCATATCTAGCAATGGTTTTCGTTGGAGTTATATCTGCTATAGCGATCGCCAAAACACCAGGCTGGGATTATCTAGAACAAGGCAGAACAGCAAATGCATTAAATGTAAAGATGGCTCCACTGATTAATTTGGCTAATCGTCCAGTTGTTATTAGTGAAGCTAGCCATAGTTTTGTCCTAGGTCTGAGTCATTTGGTAAATAAAGATGTTGACTTCCAAGTCATAAATGATGTTGAGGCAAGTGAATTTTCAAGTTATTTTAATATACCGGAGCTAGCACAGAGGTATGAAGAAGTGTTCATATACCTTCCAGATAAGAAGTTGATATCGTTTCTAGAAAAAGAACAAGGAGCACAGCTAGAATCTGTTTTTGATAATAAGTTATATCGTTTGGAAAGGCCTTTGTTGTAAAAGTTAGAGAATCAAAATCGGGGTTAAAATCCCTGGCAGTCCCAAAATATTGATAGTTTAGGATAGGTGAGAGCAGTTTTCATTTTTATCTTACGCACCATATGTACATCATAACAGCAGGAGGTGATGCCATAAAGAGTTCAGGTAGAGAAGTCGATAAAAAGCAGAAAAAATAGTAAACTTATATATTCAGGACTTACGAAGGCAAACTCCGCAAACCCGGTTTCTGGTAGATATTTATTTGTTAAAAACAATGATTTACTGTCTTAACCGGGTTTTTTGCGTAAGTCCTGATATTATACCAATTCATTATATAGTCAGGACTTACGTATTGCTTCTATATGTGGTGTATTTTTGATAATCCTGATCCGATATTTACACTACAATTAGTATCTTTGCGTAAGTCCTGATAGTGTCTTTTTCCTAATTATTTCTGATATTTAGGCTACAGTTAGTGCCTTGCTGTAAGTCCTGGATATCACAAATAGTTCCCAATTTTAAATGTCAAATAATTTCCTGAAATTACTATTATATGTGGTGTATTTTTGATAAAAATTTTCTGATATTTACACTACAATTAGTATCTTTGCGTAAGTCCTGATAGTGTCTTTTTCGTAATTATTTCTGATATTTAGGCTACAGTTAGTGCCTTGCTGTAAGTCCTGGATATCACAAATAGTTCCCAATTTTAAATGTCAAATAATTTCCTGAAATTACTATTATATGTGGTGTATTTTTGATAAAAATTTTCTGATATTTACACTACAATTAGTATCTTTGCGTAAGTCCTGATAGTGTCTTTTTCGTAATTATTTCTGATATTTAGGCTACAGTTAGTGCCTTGCTGTAAGTCCTGGATATCACAAATAGTTCCCAATTTTAAATGTCAAATAATTTTCTGAAATTACTATACAGTCAACGTTTTGAGCTTATAATATCTAACTTTTGACTTTTGAGTTCCATGAAATGGTATAAGGTAAGGTAGCCATAGATGAGTCAAGCCAGTGGACTACTGAAAGCGGACAAACTAGGCTAGTTAGCTAAAATCAACAAAGGGAAAAAAGATTAATGACTAAACTAATTATACAAATCCCCTGTTATAACGAAGAAGCTACTTTAGGAATGACTCTGACTGAATTACCTCGACAACTTCCTGGTATAGATAAAATAGAATGGTTGATTATTAATGATGGTAGTATTGACAAAACTTTAGAAGTCGCCAAAGCCTCAGGAGTCGATCATATTATTAATTTTGAATATAATCAAGGACTAGCAAAAGGTTTTATGGCAGGAATAGAAGCTTGTTTGCAACATGGAGCTGATATTATTGTTAATACAGATGCTGATAATCAATATTGTGCAGCAGATATACCCAAACTAATTGAACCAATTTTAGATGGAAGAGCAGAAATAGTAATTGGTGCTAGACCAATTCAAGAGATTAGACATTTTTCACCAACCAAGAAGTTTTTACAAAAAATAGGTAGTTTAGTTGTCCGTATTGCTAGCAAAACGAATATTACTGATGCTCCTAGTGGTTTCCGTGCTATTAGTCGTAATGCAGCACTACAATTAAATGTTTTTAATGAATATACTTACACACTAGAAACTATTATACAAGCTGGACAAAAAGGAATGACAATTATTTCTGTGCCCATTAGAACTAATGGTTATTTCCGACCATCTAGATTAATTAAAAGCATTCCAGTTTATATCCAAAGATCGATTTTTACGATCATTCGGATTTTTATGACTTATAAACCTCTAAAGTTTTTCACAATTTTAGGGACTGTTCCCTTTAGTTTGGGCTTCCTTTTATGTGTACGTTGGTTAATTCTATACTGGAGTGGTACTACTAGAGCTCACGTCCCTAGTTTAGTCTTAGCTGCAATTTTAATTTTAATAGGATTTCAGCTATTTATTTTTGGTCTAATTGCTGATTTGATGTCAGTTAATCGTAAGCTTTTAGAAGATATTCAACTAAAATTACGTCGTAATTTTTTTGCTAACTCATTAGAAAATAACCTGAGAAACTCTAATGAGTGATTAGCTTTTTGTGGGAAAAATTTGCTTAAGTTTTTCCCAAGAAAATGTTGATTTATGAAACAAAACTTATTTGCTCAATACGCGATCGCCTAAATACCTAAAATATTAACTTTAATGGAACGAAATTTTCATAGCTACAAGGATTTCTAAACTATTTTCGTCTTTTGTGCAACAAAGCCACTATTACAGCACTTCTAAAAAATTGATGAACTACATCCCCATAACCAAAACTTTGTAAGGGCCTTGCATACAACGTCCCTACTGTGGTCTACCGACATGAAAACTGCTGTAAATAAAAAATTCAGTGGTTGCATACAGTAATCTCAGCAATTAAAATCAAACATTTTTTGAAGTCTTACAGAACTTTTATACCTCTCCAAAAATTATGATTTTGGGAGAGCGAAGGGTTTGAAAATGGTGAGGTACAGTTGAACATTGATTGCAAATGGCAATATTAGCCATCAATACTATAATATTAACTGTTGAGAAATTAAAGGGATTAAGGCAACCGTAGACCGCGAAATGGAGTCTATCACTCACTCAAAAATAGCATTTGCAGAGCTTGCTATAGGAGGTATCACAGAGCACCTTCTTATAGGGTAATATTGAATTAGATAGGTTTTCCAAGCTTGACAACCCCGTTAGACTTTTCTGTCTGTCTTCTCTTCTATCTTCGGTTTTCTTTCGTGAAACTTATAGGAAGTTAATATATTAGCTAATAATAAAGAATCAGAATAAAAATAAACTTGTATGTTTCCGTTCTGAAAATTACTTAGTATGGGTCTTCAAATCGATTAATTCTCTAGTCAAAAGAATAATTTTATTCTCTCGTAATTAAAGATTTAATCTGGTTTAAGTTTACACTTTATAATAATTTCGGGTAGTACAAGTCCTGGAGATATTATCCCTGCTACGGGAGTCCCATTATTGTATAAACATAGCAAATTATAGTCATTTCAAAAAGAGATGGAAAACTTTTTCTGCTGAAACCTAGTTATAGCAAGAAATACTTGTATCAATATAAATTAAAATCACTATAGTCATTTCAAATAAGAATAGTCATTTCAAATAAGAATGGAAAACTTTTTCTGCACCAAACGCGAGTTATAGGAAGAAATACTTGTCTCAATCTAAATTAAAATGACTATATATCTAAGCTCCCTAGTGTAGCCATTTGCTAGAAAGCTATATATTGTCTCTTTGGGTGACCCCTGTTGTAATTAGGGCTTGCTGATTAATTCTCAAAGCATTGACAGATAATAGCAATATCCATACTTTAAGTAGGAATACCGAGCTACTTGTGGCAAACTGCTCAAAAAGTTAGGATTTTGGGCTGAACATGGCAGAAAAACCAGAGGACAATTCTTTCTGCTACCTCCTCTTTCTCTTTTTTATAGTCATCAGGACTTACGCAAAGACACCATATATAGCGCATAACAATTTCGACGAACTTCACTATAGTCACGTGCGATCGCCTAACTATTTTTATTCAAAAACCTTTAGTTTTTCAAGTCAAATAACC
>JAKQYE010000073.1:0-3873 GCA_023356605.1 Trichodesmium sp. MAG_R02
TTGTCTGCGATGGCGGGAGAACTCTTTAACCCTTTTTTCTTTTCCCCTTTTGCCCTTTACCCTATCTTTTTTTTCCTTAAATTTCCCGCTTTAGCGGGTCGAAAATTTTTTTGAAAATAGCGTATTACTTTTGTAGTACAATGTATATATCAGGAGTGAAACTGAAAAAAAACATATGTAGGGAAGCTGTTATTTACCCTTATGCAACGTCTCCCTAAAGTTCTTTTTCTATAACGTTTCATTAAACAACAGGACTTACGGAGAAACACTATATCTAGTAGGGGGTTAAGGGCCTTTAACTGCTAGAGATGGTGTATATTTTTATCCGCGTGGATAAGTCCTGAAACAAATTTAACTAGATGTTGTCTGAGTTTGTTTGTTGGGTTTCGCGATCGCTCTACCCGACCCAGGATATAATCAGGAAGTAGGTTAGGTAGAGGAAGGAAACCCAACTACCACCATAGTAATAAATTGTAAGACAGCACATTTAGAACATATACAGCAGTTTTGATGTTGGTAGACCACAGTAGGGACGTTGCATGCAACGTCCCTACAAAGTTTTGGTTATGGTGATGTAGTTCATAAATTTGAAAAGCGCTATAAGGTACAAACCAAATAGTCAGGACTTACGCAAAGAAACCCGGTTTATGGGAGAAACCAGGCTTCTGGGTTTCCTCTGGGCAAGTCCTGATTTTATCAACAAAAAAAGAAAAGAAAAAATTATGATTGAAAGATATCATTGAAGCCATTATTCATCCGCGTGGATAAGTCCTCAAACAAATTTAACTAGATGTTGTCTGAGTTTGTTTGTTGGGTTTCGCGATCGCTCTACCCGAC
Organism: Trichodesmium sp. MAG_R02; assembly: GCA_023356605.1. Taxonomy (GTDB): domain Bacteria; phylum Cyanobacteriota; class Cyanobacteriia; order Cyanobacteriales; family Microcoleaceae; genus Trichodesmium. Next base: position 838 of record JAKQYE010000073.1, read on the forward strand.
CCAGGATATAATCAGGAAGTAGGTTAGGTAGAGGAAGGAAACCCAACTACCACCATAGTAATAAATTGTAAGACAGCACATTTAGGACATATACAGCAGTTTTGATGTTGGTAGACCACAGTAGGAACGCCCTTATGCAACGTCCCTACACTGAAAAGGATACTTTTAAATCATGCAAGTTAAAATTAATTTACCAGATAAGTTAACGGAAAAAGGTTGTCTGAGTTTGTTTTTTGGGTTTCGCGATCGCTCTACCCAACCTAGGATCAACAGAACTTACCCAGGCAAACTGAGAAACCCGGTTTATGGTAGATATTTATGTGTTAAAAACAATGATTTACTGTAGAAACCTGGTTTCTTTGGGTAAGTCCTGATATACTCAAGTGAGGAACCATCAAAGCACTCCAGACACTTCCAATAAAGCTTGGAAGAAAGCTTGGTTTAATTTCCCTTGATAGGATAAACGGAGAAAAGAATCGCTTCCTTGTCCAGTTCCTATCATCTCGTAAAGACCACGGTTAGAATTTGGTGACCTAACTGCATCGGCAAGTTTTTTGAGAATGAGTTTGCGCTGTTCAGGTTTTGTTCTCTCGCTTCTACCAAGCAAGGAAAGAATTTGAGCGGAAGTGTAAGCTACTTTCGCGCTATCGTCATCAAGCTGTTCAAAAAGTTGGTCCAGCATATTGCCTTCTATTCTGCGCATACGTGTAAAAGTTTCTATTGCTGCTCGCTCAACGTTATAGTTATCAAGTAAAGCTTCTTGTAGGGCATTAACAGTATTTGTTGTTATTTTATCCAAGTAACCAATTAATTTGATGGCAGCAACACGCCCGGGGATCCAGTCATGTTTTTTCACTGTCTCTGCTAATAATGGTTCTAGATTATTCTCACGAGCTAAGTTAATGAATGTTGCTGGTGATAACTCAGCATAGACTGCCACATCAGCTAAAAGTACAGTAAGTTTATGAAAATATCCTTCGTTGCACACACTATTAGCTAAAGTTGTCGCCAACCAAGTAACTAGCAGTTGAAATATTTCGGGTTCATCATCAATAATGACCGCATATTTTTCTGATGCATTCCTGAATAAGCTTCCACCTGTACCAAGTGGAAATGTATTTGAGTCTGCAATGTCACGAAGTACATTTTTGATATTACCCACTTCTCCAGCCAAAGCTGTAGCAGCAGAGATAGTATATTCTTCTAGTGCTTTTTCAGCAGTCTCTATGAGATTAATAGTCTGGTTATCGCGTTTTCGTTGCAGTGCTATTAATACTGATTTAATGACAGGACAAGGAGTGATTTTTGACTTAGTATATTCGGTTCCAGAATCAGTTTCCTTGGTTACTAGCTTATATATTCGTAAAGCGCGAATATCTTCCATTCCTTCAATGCTTAAATCTTTCAGCCAAGAGCTTGGATCTTCGGTATAATTTTGCTTATTCCAATGGTGGAGTAGCCAACATAGAGAGTACATCATTGCTTGACGAACCCGGTTATTTCCAACTTCAAAAGCACGACGAAAACCCTTCCAGCCCTCCGGTGTTAGTTCTTGAATTTCCTTCAAGTTTTGTTCTACTGCATTTGCATTGTTGGCATTGGTCTTAACTATTTCTGCCCATTGCTCAATCAAATTTGGATCGTCATGTATGATGTCATGTTGTGCTAAACCGACTGTAGAAGCAACATATGGTAATTCTTGTTGATAATCATTTCTTGCTTGTCCAAGAGCATTCATAACTTCCTCACCAAGTTCTGAAGCCCGAAAGACTAGCCGTTCTCTTGTGACACAAGTAATTCCGCCATTTAGCACTAGCGTGGCACGTATGCGGGATCTATCTACTCTACTTTTAACTAGCTTTATTAAACCCTGTATGGTTTGTGGAGTTAAGCGTCTACCTTTTTCAGATAAGAGTAATGCTGCATGGTTAACAATAAATTCATCCCAATGTTCTAACCAGCTTTCTATGACTGGAATTGCATCTGGTGTAGGGTCTTGCAGTAATGGTAAGAACTTATAAACAATCTCGTCATTTCCAATATTGAGTAATTGATCTAAAGTCGTTGCAGCAATGCGGGTTAAGGTTAATCCCTTTTCTATACCTGCTTCATATAGTTTTTCAACTTTCGCAGTGTCAGGAAAATTAGCCAGTGCTAACCACAAACCATCAACACTAGAAATATTTTCAAAGTGGGTTAGTACATCATTCACAATTGTCCCCAACACAACAGGAGTCCACAAATCTATATCTCCCTCTGTTGCTTGTTGTAACTGGTCGTGAATTTGTAAAAGTTGTGGACTGCGTAATCTAAGTGCTTTGGACTTACTCCAGGAGTCAGTTATATTTTGGGCAATTCTATGGTATTGTGTGAGTAAATCAGGCTTAGAACCTAAGAAAGGATAAAGAAGACTTAGAGTTTCAGCTCTTTGGTATTCATTATTAATCAGAGACGCTGTTTTAATTGCTTCAAGCAGTATATTTTCTTGTTTTTCTAGCTGAAAATATCTTGACAAACGTGCTAACGCCCGAGTTTTATCATCTGGATCTGAGATTGTTTGAGCAGCAGATAAGGTTTCTTCTAATAGATCTCTCCAACAATACCGATTTTGAAAGGCCTGGATAAGGGTTTGAGTACCTTTTCTGGAGATGTCTAATATGTTACTTCGTTCTTGAGTCTCAATATATGGCATCAAATACTCAAAAACCCGACATTTTTGATGGGGGTCAGAAATAGTATGTGCAAGTTCTAGCGATCTTCCAAGCAAAGGTACACGCTGCCAGGGTAAATAACGTGCTAACCTCAGCAATGCCCTAGAGCAATAATAAGGATTTTTAATCTCATCTGCCATTTTCAATATTACATGAGGTAAGCGAGAGTTTTTCTTGAGTTGTGGTGCCAAAGATTGAAGAATAACCTCGCTGTCATGAGTATTCTGTAAATTAAGAGCTAGTATTTCTGGTAATAAATCAGTGTTTTGTTTGACAAGCGGAATTATGCCGTGAAGGAACACAGATATTACAGCACTACGTAAAT
>JAKQYE010000073.1:3973-18060 GCA_023356605.1 Trichodesmium sp. MAG_R02
TGTAAGTTTTTTGTGCCTCAGATAAACTATCTTCCCAAGTTGTATAATCTAGAGGTTTATTACAGTAAGTCAACATTACATTAGCTAATGTAGCCACAACGTCATTCCAATGCAAGTCATTCAATTCTGAAGATAATTTATCAAGGGTAAAAACTAATTGACGTCGCTTGCTAATTTGTTTCTTGTTTGGTTCACTGGGGTCAGTTAGAGGTTTTGGTAAATTAATTTCTGTATGTATAGATCGAGTGACTGAATCTTGAAGTAATCTTCTTAATTGAGAAAACTTCTTCAAAACTAACGATGCAATTTCTTCCTGTGTACCAGAAGCTAAAGCTTTTTGCAACTCCGAAATAATATTTTCGCCTAATGCAGCTAAGGCCATTAGTGCATCTACTTGTAGAGCTGGGTTATTAGAATCTCTCCAAAATGTCCAAAGTTTGGGTATGAGAGATTCAGGAGCTTCTCCTTGTCTCAGTGCAGAGAGTAAAATGTGAGTAAGGGGCGAGTCACGATAAATAGCTTCAGCAGCAAATTCAGGTGGTTTCCTAGCTAATGCCATCCTACCGCCCATGTCATTATCTAAATAGAGCGCTATGTTATGGAAGGTATCTTGAGCTCCGAATTTACCAATATAATATTCGCGATTTCGTGCAATTTCTTGCTCACGTGTATAGTCTGGTTCGCCAAAAAGTAAAGCTAGTTCGCGATACTCACCCAATATTTCTGGAGCTTTATAATCATAGTATCCACCGTAGATCGCAATAACTAAGCGTAACCACATAGGGTTGAATTTTATACGTTCTACCAGCTTTAAATCCCTCTGTAATGCGCTTTTGAACAGTAACTTATGGCCAGGAAGCTCAACCTGTTGTCTTCTTGTCCACTCTTCGTAATTAGTTTTCTGCTCTTGGTAAGCTGCTTGAGCAATAGCAAGATTGGTTTGAAATTCCTGATATTTGGCAAAATCAGTTTCCTTTAGTTTCTGCCATTCCTCCTCAGTAGGTTGGGTTGGTTCAGTCGGTTCCTTAAGCCCTATTGTGGGGTTAATTATTTCTTGAATACAATTATTGATTGCCCAATTCCATTTTTCACTATCATTAGGTAGTGCATCTAGCAATGCTTCGGTAATTTTATCTGTGAACCAATGATGTTTGTTAATTAAAGTAGCAGCAGCAGGGGCCACATCAGGACGTGATTCTGGAGGATTTCTAAGTGCCTCGCACAATACCCTCTCAATCCACTCTTGACTATTAAAAGCTTGCAGGCGTGTAAAAGCATTTTCTATTTGTTTACTTAGCTTTTCAAATTGCGCTAGTTTCTCGCGATCAGCATAGGCAAATAGTAATCGCCTTGCCACCTCTTCAACAATTTGTTCTGAGATATTCCCCATTTCCTCCATTGCTGCTGCCATCAATAGTGGTGTCCGTGGCAACAAATCCCCTAAAGGATCGTCCGCGTCCAATAGAGCTTGCAATACTTCTTTGCATTCCCCCAATGCCCAGTTAGAACTAATATGTCCAAGTGCCAATAAAATGGGTTCTCGCCAGCGTGGGTCATCTAACCTGGATATAATCTCTTGAGCAGCAGTATCTTTAGAACGAATTAGATAGAGAGCTGCTAGGTACTCCTGAAAAGTTAGATGTAAAAATCCATAGAGGAATTGACCTCTTGCTGCTAGTAGACCAACATCTTCTTGTACAATTTTTATAAAATTGCCTACTTTCCCAGCAATCAATTGATTTCTTGACTTGAGCTTGGGCAACCCATCCAAGCATTGAGAGATGATTTTTTTAAGTTCCTTATATTCAATCAAACCAGTAGCATAATTCTGATGGATGTGAGCAGCTAGAGGTGATAATATATAAGTCAATTCTTCAGCAGTTAAACCATCATTTGCTGTTAATCCCGTCTTATGCCAATCTCTCTGCCGACGCCAATCATCCATCAGGATTTTCATTGCTAACTGGTACAAGTCAGCGCGTTGCTCAGGTAAACTACCTCGCCGATGGAAAACCATACCTAAAATAGTAACCAGTAGTGGGTTACTTGCCAATTCTCTGATTCTAGGACGAGAGGGATCGTAGATGGCTAGCTTTAGGGCTTTTGCTTCCTCTATCGCTTTTTTTTCAACAACTTCTGAGTTATTATTAGATACACTTAATTGATGAATTGCCCATGTCCAGGTATCGCAGAAATGTTCAACTGCAACTCGACTCATAGGTTCAATAGTGACCTGAGTTACATCACTTCTAATTGGTGAAGCGTGATAACCAGCAATACGACTCGTGATCAGAATTTGATTACCACCAATCTTCACGGGAGCGACTTCATTATCAATAAATAAAGTCCGCTGCATATATTGGGATTTGGGCCGACCTTTGATATCTATCCAATCTTTGATAAATTCTTCAATCTTGAGAATAATTTCTTCACGTTGACTCGAACCTGTAATTTCATCCATACCGTCGAGGATAATGACCGCTTCTCCTCTATTGAGATAATCTTTAATCAGTTTATTCAAAATTTCAGGAGGCAGTTTTTCTCCTAAATAAGTAGGAAATTGTCCCAGCCAAGGATGATATCCCAGATATTCAACTAACATGAGAGACGTTTCTTGGTAAGCCTCTGCATAGTCTGACACCCTGACCATAACTGGCAGACGTGGTAGCCCCAAACTAATTGTCCGATCGCTTTCTGTCACCTCTGGATCAACCTGAGCTAGGGGAACAATTACCTCGCGATCGCCATTGAGCACAGCTTGTGCCAGTTTGACTGTCAACCAACGCGCAAGAGTAGTTTTCCCACTACCTGGATCTCCCAAAATAACTAGCCAGCGCTCATTCTGGAATGCCTCTCCCAAAGTAATACTCTCTATTTCTATGCTCATTGAAGAAGGTGAGCGATCCCTTTCTTCAAGGGAAAGCATAATAGGATGTTCTCTCAAAAATTGTCGCCGAATGTAATCCCATCGTTCTTTCTCTTGTGGAGTTATAGGTTCAAAACCCAAAAAATCTTGAACTTGCTTATTTAGGAGTTTGTTCGCTTCAACACGCTCCTTAGAAGTAGTGCGATCGCCTTTCAATGCCACATAGACTTTCTCCAAAGCAACTGTTGGAGAGACATTCGCCTCACGCACCCCACGCAACTCTAAACAATTGTGCTGTTCAATCAGCCATTGCAAATAGGCTTCAAGAAGGTTGACCTTATTTAAGTTATTAGGAGACTCTAAGATAGGTTTACTTTGTTTTCTTTCGATAATAGCAATTTCAAAGTTATGCTTTTGATTTCCTAACAAGTTTGGTAAAGGAACTCGTATCTCGTTGTTAATATTATGTTCTTTTGCTTTTTGTTTTAGCCATTGGTAAAGATTATTAATGTGAACTAGATTATCTTGATCAGAAATTTCAGAAGTTGGTTCAGTGAGAGCTTGGTAAATATAATAGGTTAAAAAACTAGCTTCTAGATTATCAATTTCTTTAGTTAGTTGTAAGCGCTCACTTGCAGTCATAATAAAATAGTTTTCAGACAGCTTAGGATTCCAATTATCTGCCGCTGCTCCTGCGTTACAACAATCTAAAATGATAAGTTTATTAACAGCCTGACAATTTTCAAAACCTTTTGTGATGTCCCCTATCCAGAGCTGATTTTTAATATTATTTAAATTACCTTCATTAAATAAAAGCAATAACTCACCATTCTGTATACGACCATGCCCAGAAAAATAAAATATAAGAGTATCTATTTCAGTCGATCCAGCAATGAAATCCCAAAATTCACTCATTAATTCAAATTTGCTTGGCTTAGGATTCCAAATTTCATAGCCATGAGCTTCTAGACACTTACTTATTAAGCAGGCATCATTTTCGGAATACTTAAGTCCTAATGTATTTACTCCTAGTATAAATGCTTTTTTAGACATAAAAATATTTTTATTTAGTATTAGTATTATTTTATTCTGTATCTTTTACTTTAGAGCCAAATTTTAAAACAATTCCATTGGTAGGGCTAAGTTGAAATTCAAAATTTTGGGTTGTAGATTCTTTTTTTGGTTCAACCATTTGGTATTTTTTGATTTTTTCGTATTGTGGTTTACCTTCTTTATCTAAAACAAAATTACCATCTGCATCTTTCAATTCGTGAATTTCATAATATTCTACAAAATAAGGCTTTCTATAGTAGTCATTTAAAACTTGTGAAATGGTAAAAGAAATAGTTGCTACTGCTACACTACTTGCTATGATTTTAGTAACTATATTTTTTGTTCTAGCCCCTTCTTCTGACAAATATGGTCCGACTCCGTATGTAACCTCTGCATCAATATTTTCAGACCGCAAAATTTCAGATATATCTACATTTGACTCTATCAACTCAAGTATATCACTGTCTAATTCTAGGTAAATGTTTGTTGTTGTCATTTATCTATGTCTCCCATCTTTAAATTGAAATTTTTTAGGCACAAGTTTTGGTAGTAAGATTTCCTTGATAAATATGTGGCCATAGTCAGTCCACCCCTAGAAATCTAATTATTCAGGTATTGTCTAGTTTAAAGCAAAACTTTGAGATATGTGCCTCAAATCAAAATTATTTTTCCATTAGACATTTAATAGCCATTACTATCAATTAGATATATGATGCCGAATTATATCTTGATTCATCTCACAGTTGCCTATTTATTTTCTCATAAAATTCAGACTTTCTCTAAGATTTTTTTGCCATCTATCAAACCTTGGATAAATTATTTTGTCTCTGGTTTTATTTATTGAAACTTGCTCCTCTTTTTCAATATTAGATAAGTCTCCTCAATATCAGAAAACTCGCAATTTTCATAATCCAGCGATCGCGAATATTATTAATCATCATCCAGATTCAATTTTATTAACTGAACCTGCTGAGGAACCGAAAAAGGGGCTTGACAAGAAAATTTGACATGGTATTATACCCAATAATGGGGAATTTGCCCTCATATATACTCAAGTTAAGTTAGGCAAAAAAACCATACTTGCTTATTAAGCAGCACTCCAGAAATTCTGACAACTGTTAACAGTTAACAGTTAACTGAAAAGGATACTTTTAAATCATGCAAATTAAAATTAATTTACCAGATAAGTTAACAGAAAAAGTTCGAGGTAAATGGGATAATTTACAACAAAAGATAATTGCCAATCTTGTACTAGATGCTTTTCGAGAAGGATTAATTGATTTTGATGAACTAAAAGAACTGCTCAATTTTTTCTCCGATGCCGAACTTACAGAATTTTTCAAACAAAATAATATGCTTCATTCTCAGGGAATACTTAATTTATATAGTACTTGTGCAGATATTGATTTGGTAGAAGATAACCAAGGAATTTGTGATGAGATGGATGATGATTTAGTTGCAGCTTTTAATGAGTAATAATTCTTTAATTTATTTACTAGATACAAATGTTTGTATTATGTATCTGAAGGGAAAATCTCAAAATATTAAGAGCCGTATTGATAATTTAGAAGCTGAAAAAATTGCAGTTTGTTCTGTAGTCAAAGCAGAACTATTTTATGGCTCTAGCAGTTTTGATATTGGTAGACCACAGTAGTGACGCCCTTATGCAACGTCCCTACGAGGTTTTGGTTATGGTGATGTAGTTCATAAATTTGAAAAGCGCTATAAGGTACAAACCAAATAGTCAGGACTAAGGGTAGAGGTAGGAAACCCAACTACCAGCATAGTAATAAATTGTAATACAGTAGATTTAGGCAAAATGTCATTCAATTCAACAGAACCAAAAATCCTGGAAACAGCTTTCTGATGACACCTAAAACCTACCACCTAACACCTGCCACCTAACACCTGCCACCTAAAACCTACCACCTAACACCTGCCACCTGCCACCCACCACCTAAAACCTACCACCTAACACCTGCCACCTGCCACCCACCACCTAAAACCTACCACCTAACACCTGCCACCTAACACCTGCCACCTAACACCTACCACCTAACACCTGCCACCTAACACCTGCCACCTAACACCTGCCACCTAACACCTGCCACCTAACACCTACCACCTACCACCTAAGAAAAAAAATAAGCTTTCAAAGGTCTGGCTGCTGCCATAACTTTAAAAGCTATGTTGGAAAAGGATTTATAATTAAGTGCTGGGGGTGGTGGGACTTGAACCCACACGACTGTTAAGGTCAACGGATTTTAAGTCCGTAGCGTCTACCATTCCGCCACACCCCCATATATTGAGAGGACCATATAAGCTCTTTACGCTCATTTTTTTATTAAATCACAATTTCAAGGTTTTGGCAAGTATATTTCCAGAAAAATTGAAATAATCTGGAAATTAGCTAGAAAAACAATCTCATGATAATAATATATTAGAAAGAATATAATTAATTATTGTAATTTCCCAATCTTATTCATGAACTTAGACCTAGACACAAATATGATCACCCTGATCATTTATGCGGCTCTGGCCGGAGCCTATCTTCTAGTAATACCAGCCATAGTTTATACTTATCTTAATACTCGTTGGCATATAGTAAGTTCCATAGAACGAGTATTCATGTACTTCTTGATGTTCTTCTTCTTCCCTGGTATGTTAGTCTTGTCCCCATTTTTAAATTTTCGCCCTAGAAAACGACAGATTGAAAGTTAATGCGACGAATTGATGCCATTGGAATAAGTATCGGGATTTTTGTTGTTGGTGGTCTGCTCTACTTGGTATTACAAGTAGTAGGCATAAACAGTATGGATGCTGGTGTTTGGACACAAGCAGTTTTAGTAGTCGGTTTGGTAGGTTGGCTACTGAGCTATTTGTTTAGGGTCAGCAATAGTGATATGACCTATAATAAACAGTTAAAGGATTATGAAGACGCAGTGCTGCAAAAACGTCTGGAAGAAATGACACCAGAAGAGTTGGCTAAATTGCAAGCTGAAGTTGAAGAAGAAAAGGCCACCAAGAGAAACAAGCAGGAATAAACTATCAAAACAACGATAGTCTTCCATAGCAGTGGAAAATTAGATTGATCAATTCGTGAGTCGAAATGTCGTACATTGTGCGACTGAACATGGTCCTGTAGCGGAAGGTCCTTCTATACCTTTGGAAAATACAGCAAGAAATATATTAGTCCCGGGTGGGCCTACCGAGACAAAAAACGGACAGGTCAGCCAGCATAAGACTACTGCCAAAGAAGCAGCAGCCCGTGAGATGTCGACCCGCCGAGGGACTACCGCTCGGTACAAAACTCAGTGCCTAACAGCCCGGGAGGATGTGAATAATCTGAATACTTCCCTATCTGACTTCTGAGTTAGTTACTATCTAATTATTTAAAATTAAAAATGATTTCAGTTTCTGATTGTTTTGAATCTCTACGCAATAATGGTGGTCAGTGTGCTCTAATTCCCTTTATTACCGCAGGGGACCCAGATTTGGAAACCACCGCCAAAGCTTTAGAGGTATTAGATAAAAATGGGGCCGACATGATAGAGTTGGGAGTCCCTTATTCTGATCCATTGGCAGATGGTCCAGTAATTCAAGCAGCTGCAACTCGTTCTTTGAGCCGAGGGACGACTTTAGAGTCAGTGTTAGAGGTAGTCCAGACAGTTAGTCCCAAGTTGCGATCGCCAATCATCCTATTTACTTATTACAATCCAATTTTGTACCGAGGGGTGGAGAGCTTCCTGAAAAAAATTTATGATGTAGGAGCTAGGGGTTTGGTGGTACCAGACTTGCCATTGGAAGAGGCAGATATTCTGTTGGAACCAGCAAAAAATGTTGGTATAGAGTTGACCTTATTAGTAGCTCCCACTAGCCCAAAAGAGAGAATAAAGGCGATCGCTCATCAGTCTCAAGGATTTATTTATTTGGTAAGTGTAACTGGGGTGACGGGAATGCGTACTCAAATACAGAGCAGAGTACAAGATTTGTTAGCACAAATGCGGGATCTAACAGATAAGCCTATAGGTGTAGGTTTTGGAATTTCTCAACCGGAACACGCTTTACAGGTAAAAAATTGGGGAAGTGATGGGGTTATTGTTGGTAGTGCTGTGGTGAAACGGTTAGCTGAGGGAACTCCAGATGAGGGCTTAAAAGCGATCGCTCAGTTTTGTCAAAGTTTGAAGGGAGCTATTAGTTGAGTATCTTCAGACAGACAGAAACTTTAATACTGCATTACAGCCGTTTTCATGTTGGTAGACCACAGTAGGGACGTTGCATGGAACGTCCCTGGAGGGTTTTGGTTATGATGATGTAGTTCATCAAATTGAAAACCGCTATAAGTAAACCCGAATTATCAAGATTTGATCAGGACTTACCCAAAGAAACCCGGTTAAGAGAGTAAATCATTGTTTTTAACACATAAATATCTAGGAGAAACCGGGTTTATCAGTTTGCCTGGGTAAGTCCTGTTGATCTTAAAATTATCTTCAGTTAAATCTGCTTCAAGACTTTTTCAAACCTGATTGATAATATACTTGAGAACCTGTATCTGAAACAAAATGACAAGTCATATAAGACTTGAAAAAACTCTTCCATATTGGTTGGCTTGACTTGCGATAATATTTACCCAGGATAGGTTTGATTGCCTCCGTCGCCGTTTTCAAATGATAATGAGGCATACTCAGGAATATATGATGAGCAACATGAGTACCAATGTTATGATGAATAGAGTTAATGAAACCGTAGTCGTGGTCAATAGTTGATAATGCACCCTTGAGAAAATACCAATCATCTCCACGATACCAAGGAATATCTGAGTCAGTGTGATGTAGGAAAGTAACTAAATCTAGCCAAATGATAAATATAACATAAGGAACTAGATAATATTTCACCAGAAACACCAAGCCAAATTGATAAGTTAGATAACCCAGAAAGCCTACCATTGATATCCACAGTGCTGAACTAGTCACAATATCCCACTTTTCATGAGGACGGAATAAAGGACTTTTGGGTAGAAAGTGGGAACCTTTGCGATTAGGCGATCGCTTAAATAAATAGAGAGGATAAGCTAATAATAGTAGATAGAAGCGAAACAGCTTTTCATACCAGGCCATCATATTGTACTTACTCTCAGAAACTGGATACCAACTTTCATCAGTGTCAATATTTCCTGTATTAGCATGATGAGTCCTGTGACTAATGCGCCAACCGTGGTATGGCACAAGAATAGGAATATGACACAAATGCCCAATTAAATTATTCACCCATTTGTGTTTAGAAAAAGAACCATGACCGCAATCATGCCCTACTACAAATAATGCCCAAAACATAGTTCCTTGCATTAACCAGAAGAAGGGGAAAAAGAACCATGAATCTAAATTGTAGGCAACACCATATAGAGCTGCGATAATGCCAATATCTAGAAAGAAATACCCAAGAGACCTCCAGAGAGAAGGTTGAAAACAGTAGGTAGGAATAGCGGCTTTTACCTCTTGGATAGTAAAGGGTAACTCTATTTTTGAGGTAGTTGAGTTTATCTGAGTTGTTTGATTAAAAACAGTGTTTGATTGCACTAAATTTTTCAGTTTATTTAGTATTACTGATGTTTCATCTTTCACAAGTCATATAGAGCAAGTTAAGTTTCTATCAATATACCCCTAGCTCCAGTGAACAAATAGGGAGAAGAGGCATAAAAATTTATGACACTTTTACCACATTAGGATAAGTTCCATTAGATTAGGAAAAATACCTTGGAGTAGTAAACAAGTCGCAACTTTTGCCATATCTCTTTTAATACAGAGAGACTTACCACGACTCGGAACAATACTTCTACAAAACTAGTAATTAGCTAGTAGAAGACGAAACATAATATACCTTAACATAATCTCCAGGAAAGGTTTGAAATCCTGATTTTCCCCAGGCAAAATTAGCATTTTTGGACAGGTCTAGGGAATAGTTAAGCACAAAAATCTTATTGAACTAGGCCAAGAATATTTTATAAACTGGATTTTGGCTTTTGTCCCAATAGGGATAACCTAAGTCATGGAGAAAACCTTGCCATTTCTCTACTTCGTGAGGTGCCCTCACATTGCTATGAACGGTTTTACCGACTTTTACCGAAAAATAGAGTTTAAAGCCTCCCCCATAAGCGGGAGACTTTTTAGTTGATTTTTGCTCACAGGTAATGTTATAATAACCACTCGATTCACAGGAAATATATTAGTTGTGGATTGGGAATCCGAGACAAAAAATCGATGGGTCGGCAAGTGTAAGACTATTGCCAAAGTAGCGGCTGCCCGTGAAACGTAAAACCGCCGAGGAGCTACGGTCCGGTAGGAATCCCTTTACCTTTAGGCCGGGGAGGATGTTAATGGGAATTGGCCTGATACTTGAATTTCTAATAAAATACCTCCATAATCTGTCCCATTGTTGCGATAATGAAAGAAATTAATATTCCAGTTGGGACCCATGGAAGGGACAAATTTCATTAATGCCCCTGGACGTTCGGCAAACTCAAAATCCTAAAGTAATTCATGGTGGACAAGGAGAGAATGGCCCCTACTAGATGGCCTAAGTGTAACTTTGTCAGTTTGTTATCTGTTAAATCTATGCTTTTCAAACCTTTGTTTCTAAATGTTTCTAATTATGGATCAGCTATCAATCATACTTACCATAACCACAAGGATGATTTTGATGACAAATTAATCTTAGCAAGAACTGATGAATAGAACTTATGGCTGATGAGAGCATAAATAATAAGATTACTAACCAAAAATATCAGTTTTAGTTCTGGTTTTTTCCTAACCTAAGTCCTGTTCCTAATAACTCTATTATAGACATCTATGAAAAAACTTCGCTTTTGGGTTAGCCCGGGTAAGTCTTATTTTAACCTTTAAATTTTGAGTTTCCCGAGTACTATATCAATTAGTCAACCCATGCTCTAAAGCATAGCGAACTAACTCCGTTCGACTATTCGTCCCAGTCTTCGTAAATAATCTGCTCACATACTTTTCCACGTTCCGAACACTAGTTTTTAAATCCCTAGCAATTTCTTTATTCATTAACCCTTTAGCTACTAAATCTAAAACACTCTGTTCTCTAGGAGTCAGATCTATTTTTATCAGTGAAGTAGTTTTAGCGATCGCACTCTTTCCTGTTAACATAGCTTTAATTTCTGCAATTTGACTTGCCAAAGCAGCAATATCAAGATTCTCTTCCTCACCGTTAGTTGTTTGTAGTGATTTTCGACGCTCTAACAAATTTTCTACAATAGCTAGCAACTCTTCAGGGTCAAAAGGCTTAGGAAGATAAGCATCACAGCCTGCCTGATAACCAGAAATACGGTCTGTGGTCATTCCTTTGGCAGTCAACAATACTACCGGCAAAGTTTTAAATCTTGGTTCTTCTCGTAATTTTTGCAGAAATTGATAACCGTCTACCTGAGGCATCATAATATCCGTAATTACCAAGTCAGGCAAATTTGATTGTAGAAGACCCAATGCATCTTCAACGTTACTAGCGACACATACATCGAAACCGCTATCTTCTAAATAAAGCTTTACAGCTTCGCGTAATCCAGGTTCATCATCTACTAATAATATTTTTCCCGGCACTTTTAATTTTTCCTCTCCCTCATTTTCACTTTTCATCATTCGAGCCATATAGATTTTTCTACTTTTACTAGTTTTTTATAATTTAGCTAATTTTTATTATCAGTGGAGCTAAAATAATGTATAGTTTATAATACTTGATAAAATGTTATTTTTATAGTAAAACATAAAGATAAAATTAATTGTTTTAGATATATCAGCATTTTTCATGTCGGTCGACCACAGTAAAAACGTTGCATGCAACGTCCCTACAAGGTTTTGGTTATGGCGATGTGGTTCGTCAATTTGAAAAGCGCTGTATGACAGGTTTCTGGAGTGATTAAGAATCGGAAATTATCAAGAGCTATTTCTGAAATATAGCTGGAGAAAATTCCGGACATTTTTAGAATAAATTTGCACAAAAATACAGTCGCGCTCTAAGAGTAATTAGCCGCTAGGAACCCACATCCCAAACTTGCTATTTTTGTGGATTTAAAGGTGGAAAATCAGATTTATCAATTCCTGAATGGGAATATCGTACATTGTGGAGCTAAACATGGTCGCGTAGCGGAACAGAGTTTTATCTCCTGGGAAAATGCAGTAAGAAATATATTAGGGGGTGGGCCTACCGAGACAAAAAAACGGACAGGTCGGCCAGCATAAGACTACTGCGAAAGTAGTAGTAGCCTGTGAGATGTCAACCCGCCGAGAGGCCACAGCTCGGTACCAAACCCAATGCCTAACAGCCGGGGAGAACCTCAACTAACAGCTAACCTAGGAGCGAGCCGTTAAAATTTCATAACCATCATTTGTCACTAATACTGTATGTTCAAACTGAGCTGAGAGAGAATTATCAATAGTTACAGCAGTCCACCTATCAGATAAAATTCTAGTAAATCTAGAACCAGCATTAAGAATAGGTTCAATAGCTAAAGTCATACCTGCTCTGAGTTTAATATTTGGGAAATTCTGAGTCCGAAAATTAAATACTACAGGTTCTTCATGTAAATTTCTCCCCACACCATGACCGGTAAACTCCTCAACCACAGAAAAACCATTTGCCTCCACATGGTCTTGAATAGCTCCTGCAATGTCTAGTAGATAAACACCAGCCTTTACTTGTTCAATACCTTTAAACATTGCTTCCTCCGCCACACGAATTAATTTAGCAGCTTCTGGAGCAACTTCAACTACACCAATAGTAATACAAGAGTCACCATGAAATTCTTCATAGTAAGCGCCTGTATCTACTTTTAAAACATCACCAACTCGAATAACTTTTTTCTTATTAGGAATACCATGTACAACTTCGTTATTTATACAGGCACAAATAGAACCTGGAAAACCATGATAACCCTTAAAACTTGGTATTGCCCCCATCTCCCGAATGCGTTTTTCAGCATAAGCATCTAAATCAGCAGTAGTAATTCCTGGTTTAACAATGTGAGAAATTTCTTTGAGTACTGTTGCGACAATTTTACATGATTGTCGCATAATTTCTATTTCTCGTTCAGATTTAATTTCTATACCGCGACGTTGTTTCTGATGAACTGGACCTGGTTTTTTTTTGCAGGAATTGTGAATATATTACTAAAAATTTTCATTTTTTGGCACAATTTATTAACTTATTAGGGAATAGGGAATAGAGATTAGAGTAGTTTAGATAGTGAATATTTATAATTCATATATAAACTATGCAAGGCTACAATTTAGAGTTAACTTTCTTCACTGTTGGTAGTCAAGACTTTGTTACATTAACTAACTTGATTCTGATTTTGTATTTTGTTTGGGTTTATTTTTTCTAAATAAACCGCTCATAACAATACCTGTTACTAACATCCATATTAAGCCAATACCATTTAATAGTACATAAAAAGATTTAATTTCATCGCCAAGATATTCAGCTTCGTGAATTGCCATTAGAATATGTGCTTGATCTCTGGATAACCCAAACCAATTTCTACCCAGTCGGTAAGCCACTCCTGTAATTACAGTAACAAATAATGGTAGGAAAACTATTGGGGCAACTACTCTGTGCAGTTGACGAAATTTTTGTTTAATCATCTCTAATATTAAATCCTGTTTGACATGAAAATTTCTATGTTGACATCTTCCCCAACCTAAAGAAACGGGGAAACAACCCAGCCACAGGCTCTTAGCAGGTTGACATCTCACAGTCTGCTGCTACTAGTCCAGTAGTCTTATGTTGCCCGACCTGTCCATTTTTTGTCTCGGCATGCCCACCCACGACTAAATATATTTCTTGCTACATTTTCCGAAGCGACAGAACGACCTGACCCTACGCGACCATGTTTAGCCCCCGTACAACATTCCCACTCACAAATTGATAAATCTAATTGTCCATCTTTAAATCCACAACAACAGCAAGTTTGGGATGTTGGTTCCGGACGGCTAATTACTCTTAGATCGCGACTGTATTTTTCTAAAAATCCATATTTAACTGCCTAATAAATTCTAGAGGTAAATTATCACTATCTGCAATAAAAAGAACTTCATAAACATTATTTCCAATCATTTGTTGAGTAGGTTCTAAGAGAATTTTTAATTGTTCAAAC
>JAKQYE010000073.1:18160-25141 GCA_023356605.1 Trichodesmium sp. MAG_R02
ATTTAACTGCCTAATAAATTCTAGAGGTAAATTATCACTATCTGCAATAAAAAGAACTTCATAAACATTATTTCCAATCATTTGTTGAGTAGGTTCTAAGAGAATTTTTAATTGTTCAAACATTTCAGGTTGTTCTATTGCTGCTGAATCAAATTCTTCTTTTAAAGAATTTAACCAACTGGGTAAATCTGCAACATTTTCAGTTAAATCAAATGATAGATGATAATATCCAACATAATGTTCATCCCAAAAAGCATCTGGTGCGGGCTTAGGTAATGGAACTTGAATTAGTTCAATTATACTATTTAATCCCTCCATCCAACAGGCTAAAGTATAACCTGTAGTAAAGCGTTCACACACTGTAAAACCTAATTTTCCATAGAAAGCGATCGCTCGATGAATATCAGCAGTCCTAATCGAGGCATGGTGCATTTAATCTAAGATTTTAATTTAGTATTCTAACTTGATTACCGAAAAATCGGGTTTAAAGCCTCACCCTTCTAAGGCGACTTTTTAGTTGATTTTTTTCACGGATCATGTTATCATAACTTTCAGTTCACGAGAAATATATCAGTCGCGGGTAGGTCATCCGAGACAAAGAATGGACGGGTCGGCAAGTGTAAGACTACTACCAAAGTAGCGGCAGCCTGTGAAACCTCAAACCGCCGAGGAGCTAAGGCTCGGTAGTAGTTCCCATGCCTTTAGGCTGGAGAGGATGTCAAAAGATTGATTCTCTACCTTGAAGCCACTCAAAGTCAAATTACTCAAACAAGCGAAAATAGGGATACCTAACTAATTCTCCTTGTTCTTTGTCCAATTGAAAATTAATTACCTCCCAACAAGGTTCATCCTTTGAGTCTGGACTAAATTCTACAGGTAAACCATAAAGCTTTGGTTGACAAGAGTCGGAGTCAGTACGCCAGGATGTACTACATTCTAAATAAGCACTAATTAAGTCTCGATATCTTTGAGCAATAATTATAGAAGTAGCCCGATATCCTTGAGTATATAATCGGTCTAGAGCCTCGTGGATTTCAAATCTAATACCATCAGCATGAGTATGTTGCCGATACCATTGATTATTCCAGAGGCGCCAGCGACGGCCAGAGTGAAGATGAAGTAATTCACCAGTATTTGGGTCAGCCTCAAAAGCTCCATGACGAGGGCATAAATAAGTATCTGTTAAGGTCAGAGCTAGAATGGTCTGGCGACAGTGGGGGCATTGAATCTCCGGGCCAAATATTGGATAATTGAGAGAGGGGTCAATGGAAAATTGGGTCATTTCAGTTATCAGTTATCAGTTATCAGTTATATTAGCCACTAAAGCCTTTATGAAGTTCTAGCGCCTCTCAAGTTTAGTCCGTATTTAGTCCGTAGTGGGAATTTCACTTCTGTAATGACTTGAATTATAAAGCAACCAGTCAAAGTAGTTAATGATGATAGAATCACAAATCTACAAATAATAACAATAATAATAATAATAATAATAATAATATAGACAGGACTTACCCAAATCAACCTTTAAAACGCCATCTGTAGGGGTGAATAGCATTCGTCCTCACCCTCATGTAGTGTCCGTGGGTAAGTCCTGATAGATAAATATTAGCAAAGTAATGTCAAAATAATGTCAAACCAAAACGAGTCTTTTTTTTTGTCTCCTCCAGATTTATCTAAAGCAGCTTTTGTTGCAGACAATGCTACAGTTATCGGAAAAGTAGAAGTAGGCGAAGGAGCTAGTATTTGGTATGGAACTGTAGTTCGAGGGGATGTGGAACGGATTGTTATTGGAAACCATACTAATGTTCAGGATGGGGCAGTGCTCCATGGAGATCCTGGGTTAGTAACTGTTTTAGAAGATTATGTGACAGTTGGACATCGAGCTGTGATTCACTCAGCCCATATAGAAAAAGGTTGTTTAATTGGTATTGGAGCTATAATTTTGGATGGTTTACGAGTGGGCTCAGGTAGTATAATTGGAGCAGGGTCTATTGTCACCAAGGATGTACCACCTTCATCTATGGTGCTTGGGGTACCAGGAAAAAAGGTGAGGGAGCTTTCGGAGCAAGAGGTTGCTAATTTACTAGAACATGCTGAACATTATGAAAAGTTAGCTTTGGTTCATGCTGGCAAAGGAAATGATATTGGGTTTAGTAAGTCAAGTTAAAAGTTAACTGCACCTCACCCTTTTATTCATTAACCTTTTTCTTCCTTCTTTCTGGGTCCTTCCTTTTCTGGGAAATGCTCTTTAAACCAGTGAAAGAAATAAATTTTTTTTGATGAGAAAGGTTAATATAAAAGACTTTCTACGATAGATTAAAAAATTAAGAAAAATACTTTGAAATTTTTAGGAGAAAAATAAAATGGATTTCGACTTTCGCTTGTTAATAGTTCTCTTACCTATAGTTGCTGCTGGTGCCTGGGCCGTATTCAATATTGGTGTTTTGGCTGCGCAACAACTTCAAAAGTTCTTAGACAAATAACCCTAAATTAAATATAACATTGCATTTTCAAATGAGATGTAAAATAAGAGTTGGTTATTTACTAACAGTAAAAAGTCCGGAAAACCTTCTTACCCTTTGCCTCAAAGCAGCCAGTTTTTTGACATAACTTATAGGGGTTTTCAAATTGATGAACTACATCATCATAACCAAAACCTTGTAGGGACGTTGCATGCAAAGTCCTTACTGTGGTTTACCAACATGAAAACTGCTGTAAATAACATTACTATATATCTTTCTAATTGCCGACTATTATCAAAACCCTGAGAAATAGTCGGCACTTTACTGCTAATTCACCAGTCAACCAAGATTTTTCCAGGATATTGCAATTATTTATACGCCTTTTCCCTTGCTACACTTTGAGCGAAAAAAGGTATAGAATTTATGATCTCCATTTCTGTAAAACATTGACA
Source organism: Trichodesmium sp. MAG_R02 (assembly GCA_023356605.1). Classification (GTDB taxonomy): domain Bacteria; phylum Cyanobacteriota; class Cyanobacteriia; order Cyanobacteriales; family Microcoleaceae; genus Trichodesmium. The sequence goes on from JAKQYE010000073.1 coordinate 21,072, forward strand.
TGCTCCCACACTAAGCTGATGCTATAGCGTGGGCTTTTTGCTTCCGTGTCCCGCAACTCCTCTGACTCCACGAGCTTTCAGGACTAAATACCGTAGCGCCCTGTTTTTTATATTTATCCCTGGGTTGACATCACCCTCTATTCCTATAACGTAGTGAGGGCCATTTGGGAGTTCTTTTGGATAATTCTTTAGGGACTTTTTAACCACAAATTGAGAATCAAAAAACCCAGAATAATATTGTCAATCAATGTCCCATTGAGTCCCATTGATTGATCCTCGATTCATTTCATCCCAAATCAAAGATTATGGCCTGAGGCTTCTGAAGGATCTAGCTAAAAATTCTCATTTCCTTCTATTAACACTAAAAATTCATATTCAAATCCACGGAAATTAGAATCTAATTGCAAAGTGTATATTCCACTTACAGGTATAATACCTGTCCATTCACTTTCATTACCTTCAAAATTAGGATCCCCTGCTATAAGTTGGCTATCAGGACCAAGAATTGCCGGAAAGGCATCTCCTAAGTTTTTGATAGTTATAGTTTGACCCTGAATCATCCTAACTCGGTAGTTATGACTACCAGTACCAATAATCTCACCTCTAACAATAGCTCTGTCGCTTCCTGGGGAAAAAGTAATGGTCTTATCTACTATTGCACAGCTACTGCGAGTTAGGTTCTTGGCAACCCAACCTCTAACAGGCTCAGTAATTTGTAGCCAACCAGATTGTTCATCTATAACAGAAATAAAGGTATTATTATTAAGCTTACCAACTATATTACCTTTTCTTACTTCTGGAGCCCTACGAACATTCAGGGGTGCTTCAGGATCATCCACGATGGCCATAACTATTTTGCACCCTGATGTCGGTGGTGTAATTATAACTGGACTAGGTTTTTGACTAACTACATCTGAGGAGTTAGAAGTTGAAGATGAGGATTTTGGTTGAGCAGAAACTAGTTTGGTATTCAGGGTTTCTCTGTGAAAAGAATGACTAGGAAATTGTGGCAAATTAGACTGAATTGTCAAATAAAAAGTGGAGCCAGTACTAATAAATCCAGTTATTGCTGCAATAATTAGATGTCCCTTATGTAATGGCATAAATTTTATCCCTTGGTTAACTTTATTTTATTTCACTTTTTTGAGTCAATTTTAATTTTAAGAAGAAGCATTACTGTCAGCTATTAAATTCAAGATATGCTGTTATCATTTTAACCATATAATAGCTAATTTTTTACCCATTTAAACTACTTATTGTTGCCTGTTCCCCCTTAATAAAAAACTATTCTCAATTCCCAATTATCCCCTACTAATAAGCATTTCAAATGAGTATTAGCTTAACCTAACCATTAAAAATAGAATTATACAAAGGTGCAAATAAATCGCGAAAAACTATTAAATAAAGTTAAAAGAGAAGTTCTGCAGATACAATCACAGTCTCTACACCATTCAGTAATAATTAATCTGGTCCGTCAGCAACCACCCCAACAATTAGAACGTTCTTGGGGTCTAGAAGTAAAAGTAGGAAAGCGCCCTATTTTCCAACTCCCGGCTCAGGTAAATATTATACAAGTTTTTGACCGTATGAAAGGAAAATTACTCATCTTAGGAAATCCTGGAGGCGGTAAAACTACAACTTTACTGGAATTAGCAAGAAAACTTGTGATTAGAACTAAAAAATATCAAAACTTACCAATTCCAGTCTTATTAGACCTTTCAACATGGGAAAATAAAAATCAGAAAATTTCAGATTGGTTAGTCGAAGAACTTAAGTTTAAATACAATATTCCTAAGAAAGTTATTAGGGAATGGCTAGAAAATCAGCTACTATTACCTTTGATAGATGGATTCGATCAAGTATCCCCAGAATTCTCTGAATATTGCTTAGAAGAGATTAATAAATTATTAGTAAATTTTAAACCTAAACATTTAGTTGTTTGTAGTAGTTTTGAAGCTTATAAAAATTGTTATAATAAATTGAAGGTGAATGCTTCTGTATTGTTACAACCTTTAGCAAACAGTCATATTCAAGATTATTTATTAGTGGCTAGAAGTCGAGAACTTTGGAGTTTTATTCGGGATGAACCTCAGTTATTAGACTTAGCTAAAACACCATTAATGTTAACCATGATGACTTTAGCTTATGAAGAAATTTTGATTGCTTCTTGGAGAAGAATTACTTCCGGACAGGAAAGAGAAAAATATTTATTGAATGCTTATATTCGTTTTCAATTACGGGGAGAGACTAAGTCTAAATGGTATTCTAGGAGTAGAGAACCACTACCAGAACAAACAAGAGGATGGTTGGTGTGGTTAGCACAACGAATGGCAGCAGAAAATATTCAGGAATTTAGAATAGAAAAATTACAGTTAAGTTGGTTAGATCCTAATGGGGAGTTACAGACATATAAGTTAATTGTTAATTTGATTAGTATATTATTTTGGGGATTTACTTTTGGATTTATTTTTGGATTAGTTTGGGAATTAAAGGAAGGGTTAATTAGTGGTGCTATTGGTGGGTTGGTTGGTGGAAAGCTTGGTTTGCCAGGACTGAAAAATTTGGTGCTGCGAATTGTTTTATTCAGTAATGGGCATATTCCCTGGAATTATCGTCGTTTTCTTAATTATGCTAGTAGTAGATTATTGTTGCAAAGAATAGGTAATCGCTATCAATTTATTCATCATTTACTCTATAAACATTTTAGTGAAATGTAGTAGGAAGTCGGAAAATAAAAGACTAGACTAAAATAGTTGAAAAGTAGCAATATCTGGCATGAAGAATACTCTATGATTTCCAAAATAATTATAGTGTATTACTACTAATCAATCAACGGGGAAAAAATTGGGGAATTCTTGCTTTGTTAAATACTTGTTCAGCAGTTAATCCTAATCCTTGAAATGATTTTTAGTTTTAGCTATTAGTTGGCAAAAGGTTTGACCAGGGGAAATAATTTCTATGACTTAATTCGGCGTTACTGAACTTGGGAAATCTTTTTCCCAGTCTTCCGGAAAATGTTTAGCAGCAAGATATAATAATTTGGGAATAGGCTCCAATCTTTTCCTAGTTTTGTTCACTTAACTTCTAATTCTGCATAGAATTATCCTAAGTCTGTACGCCATTCATCAATTAAATATAGTAATGCACAAGTCAGTTGAGAATGAAACTTTTTTGGTGAGTTTTTGGCTACGGCTTTTCCATTAATAAGTTCATAAGTAATATCTCTATTTCCAGGAGGAAGTTCGAGAAATTATTGTCATGTAAGTCAATTTTTTATTTCTACTATTTTGCCTATAAAATTATTAAGTATTCAGCTATCAGTTATGGTTTTTCCTGCCCCATCTCACTCATATCAGAGTTGATATTTTTCCCTAACTGTTTCTGACTCTGCTTTGTGAGTTTCCCAAACATCTTTGCTCTCAACCTAAGAAGGAAGCCGATGAAATTTCACTATTAAGTTCATAATAGTTTTCCCGGTCGATTTTACCGAAAATTTGGGCTTAAAGCCTGGCCCATCACCGGGTGACTTTTTTGGGTTAATTTTTTTTTTAATAAATGTGTTATCATGCCGTCAGTTTTGTCATAGAATCGATTTTATAGCTAAGAAAACGGACGGGTTCGCAAATGTTATCTACTCCCATCCCCTCGGTGGAGGGGGAAAAAGGGGGGTCAGACAGCATGTGAAACCTCAAACCGCATCGTAGTCAAATCTCAGTAAGAACCTGAGAGTTTTAACACTTCTTCTTTTATCTAAGAAAGAGAAAAGTCCTAACTCCTCATATTCTTTTAATGTAAGTCCATTTTTTCTTTGTGCCATTTTGCTGATAAAATTCTTAATTTTTCAGCTATGAGCATTAAAGTCAAAAGTTGGTATGATAAAGAAGCGCTGCCTTATTTGTAGACAGCGAGGTCAGAACTGCAGATTGAAAATACACCCTGAATAGTTAGGTAAAAAGTTGATACCTCTGATGGACAACTCCTAGATAGAATAGCTACCTGATGGTTTTGCAGCCTGATGGTTAATTTTCCAGATTCCAAATATAAAGAATTTAGGAAAATATAATGATAAA
>JAKQYE010000074.1 GCA_023356605.1 Trichodesmium sp. MAG_R02
GGGCAGTACAGCTAAAAATAGCGATCGTTACATAATAGAATAGCTAACATCAGGAAAGATACACTGCATAAACTAACTACTTATTTGGCTAAAAACCACAGTCAAATAGTAATAGAAGACCATTATGTATCAGGAATGATGTCAAACCATAAGCTAGCTAAGGCTGTTGCCGATATGGGTTTTTATGAGTTCAGAAGACAGTTAGAGTATAAGTGTCAACTATACGGATCTAAACTGTGGTCTACCAACATGAAAACTGCTGTATCAAAAAATTGTACAGACTCAAACCGTAGGAAAAAAACTGTAGAAAATCATAACAGCTTTTATCAAGATAATTGGATTAACCAATACAGGCTCTACCGCACAGCTCACTATTCCCTCGGCACCTTATACCAGTTTTATAAAGCAGCTTATAATTCAAATAAATAACTTTACTTTTAATATGGATTATGAAACCGCCCGTCAATTTCTGATTGACCAAGGAACTGCCCTAGAAACTCAAACTAATCAAGATGCTTTTCTCATGCGTCTCGAACAAGGTAAACCTCCAATTCCCGGTCAAGTAACTAATATTTTGTTAGCCCTAAAAATATCCTTTGAAAACTTATTTGGGGATCCCCTTCTAGATCGGGAATTAGTTGCCGGATTACATTTATTAGCAATAGAAAGCCTGAAATTATTTGAAATAGGTAAACAAAAAAGAGTTATGTGGCCACCACTTTTAAAAGAAGATATCGAACGAATTACAATTGCTGTGAAAAATATATTTTATTTAGGTTGACCATAAATAAAATAACACTTCCAGGACTTACCCAAAGACACCCTAACACAATGTTTTTCAAATTGATGAACTACATCGCCATAACCAAAGCCTTGTAGGGACGTTCCATAAGGGCGTCCCTACTGTGGTCGACGGACATGAAAAATGCTGTAACTATTCAACCGGAATAACATTATATAACGTCCGGATAATCAGTGAGAAAAAACCTTTGGCCTTAGAGCTGATATTCTCAGTGGTTTTCAATTCAGGAGACCACAGTAGAGAGGTTCCGAGGAAAGCCCCTACAAAGTTTTCGTTGTGACGATGTGGTTTATCAATCTCAAAAGTGCCGTAAAGCACTTATTGTTGTATGCCAACCTTGAGAAAAAACCCTTCTCAATTCCGAATTCTCAATCAGGAGCTACCTTATTTTCACAAAAACAGAAATCAAAAACTTAACCAACTATTCCTGGCTAAATCCTACTTATAGCGGTTTTCAAATTGATCAACTACATCATCATAACCAAAACCTTGTAGGGACGTTGCATAAGGGCGTCCCTACTGTGGTCTACCAACATGAAAACTGCTGTAATATACAGCTTTTTTTTTACCCGGATTTGGTATTAAAAGTAGAAAACTAGGGCTTCAGGAGCGAGAATGGGAATCCCTCAACTGTGGAGCCCAACATGAGGGATCATCGAGAATGTAGCAGTAAATATATTAGTCGCCCTCGGCCATTGGTCCACAAAAAAACAGACTGTTCGGCCAGTATCACCCACCCCCATCCCCTCAGTAGTAAGGAAGCAAAAGGGGCAGGTAACAGCCTTAATTAATATTGAGGGACAGAAGAATCTATTTCCTGACTCCAAGCAGTAATTCCACCTTTAAGATTAGTGCCCTCAATACCATTTTCCTTAAGAATACCTAAAGCTTTAGCCGATCGCCCCCCCATCTTACAATGAGCAATTAAACGATGGCCATTAATTAACTCCTTAACCTTTGTCACACCAGCACCCTGCTCAATATCTGGCAATGGTACTAAAACAGACCCAGGAATTTTAGCAATTTCATATTCATTGGGGTTCCGCACATCAAGTAATACAAAATCATCGGCCCCACTATCCAATAATTGCTTCAAATCTTGAACCGTCATTTCTGGAATATCCATCTTACTATCTGCCTCCCGTGCTTTAGCTTGAGGAATACCACAAAACTCCTCATAATCAATTAACTTTTCAATAACTGGTCGTATAGGATTAGGGCGTAGTTTCAATTCCCGGAAAGTCATATCCAGAGAATTATAAAGTAACAATCTACCACTCAAAGTCTTGCCCTTACCCAAAACAATTTTAATAGTTTCCGTCGCTTGGATAACTCCAATCATTCCCGGCAAAATGCCTAAAACACCACCCTCCGCACAGGAAGGTACCATTCCCGGAGGCGGAGGTTCTGGGTAAAGGTCGCGGTAGTTCGGTCCACCTTCATAATTAAAAACAGTTGCCTGACCCTCAAAGCGGAAAATTGAGCCATAGACATTAGGTTTATTCAGAAGAACACAGGCATCATTAACCAAATAACGAGTCGGGAAATTATCAGTACCATCAACAATCACATCATAAGACTTGAGAATATCGAGGGCATTTTCAGAACTTAACCTGGTTTCATAAAGGTCAACCTGACAGTAAGGATTAATTTCGTGAATCCTATTTTTAGCAGATTCAATTTTTGGCCTACCCACCCAGGAAGTACCATGAATAACCTGTCGTTGTAAATTGGAACTATCAACAATATCAAAATCTACAATTCCAATATTTCCAATCCCCGCTGCTGCTAGATATAACAATAGTGGAGAACCAAGACCGCCCGTGCCTATACACAGAACACTAGCCGCCTTGAGACGTTTTTGACCATCTAATCCTACTTCTGGTAGAATCAGGTGCCGCGAATAACGTTGATACTCCTCTGTATTTAACTGGATTTGTTCCAGATTCGGATTTAACATGACAATTTTTGCCTAGATATTTCTTATTTGAGACCCTCCCGACAATGCTCTTACGAGACAGGGCGAGATTCCTTAGCATTACTGTTAGGGCCTTTCTACTTCATAGCAAAGCGCATATGCGAGATTTACTCTCTTCAGGCATAAAGACCGGGACTCAGACGACACCGCCTGCCCAGCAGCCAAAATGTTTAAAATGCGCGTTTATGTCCCTGTCATGGTGACTAGAACATTCAGGACTGTCCCATTCTCTAATATTTAAAGGTAATTTTTCTACTACATGACCACAATTAGAGCAACGGGACCGAACTGGGAAAATATCTGTCAATTTTTATTAATATATGACCATACCATTCAGCTTTGTATTCTAATTACCTCACTAATTCTCCCCAAATGGTAGTTGCCTACTCTATCTAATAGGTAATGGTTCTACACATCTAGCTAGATATACTTGGCCATCTTTCCATTTGAATGCTGACCTGGTAAACTCAGCACTTCCACCATTGCGCTTTTTCTTGAAATTAGAATATTTAGTCCGTCTGCTAAAAAAGTTGGTGAAAGCAGTTTGTAAATGTCTTAAACCTTATTGGAGTGGTATACTGCTTACGACAGGTTAGAAAATCTAAATCTTCCTGTTTTTTCCAGTTCGTCAGCATAGCTGAGGTTTGTCTATAGCCCACTCGTTCTTGGTGTTGATACCAAGCTTTAGCCCTGGCAGCTAAGGCTAAGTTGTAGACTAAACCTACACAGTCTAAAGTTCTTCTGAGCAGACTAACAGTGCTAAGGAGTTGGGTAAAGTCTAAATTTGTATGCTTTTTCTACCATCTGCTGCCTACTTTTCAGTATTTACATTCTAACAGATTATTGGTAAAACCGATTGATTGGCATTTATCCCGACGCTTCCCTACGGGAGAGCGCGCAGGTCTTCTGCCAACATTTAGATGATTTTTTCTGGTTGAAACTGGTTGTTTTCGTCAAGAGACCAACAGAGGAAGTCAATAGTCTTGCCTTTTTCCACTGAGAGGATAATGTAGGAATATTCTGGCCAGGCATAGGTACGGTCAAATTCTGAGGGGATGGCTGGATGGTCTGGATGGGAATGATAGATGCCAATAATAGATAGATGGCGTTCTCTTGCAGACTTCATTGCTTTCAGCATTAGTTTTGGGGATATGGCATATCTTTTTTCTTCTGTAAATTCTGTTTGTTCTGGCCAATATTCATCTGCTTCTGTTTGCCAGGCATTTTCGGCAGGCCAGATTTCCATGACTGTTTTTGTCTGTTGGTTTTTGTGGCCTAAGAGTAAACCACAGCATTCATTCGGGTAGGATGTTTCACCGTGGCTAAAAATTTTTTGGAAGTGGGAAGAGGATAGTATTAAAGACATCTGTTTTGAGAGATAGGGAAAAAGAAAAGGAAAGAAAGAAGAAGAAATAAAGGGAAACCAATAATTATGGTTTCGAGCAAAAAATATTTTAGTAGTTTTAGGAGTTTGGAGTCTCGAGGAAGGGGAAATTTAGAGGAGGTAGTCGAATATTTTATCCCTTTATATTAAACATAAAAAGCTCTAAAAAAGTTTGGATAGCTATAGAGTAAGCATCAGTTTTACTGTTTAGTTGGAGCCATAAATTTTGCCATCGTTATGAACAGTAATTATTTAAAAAAAACTATATAAATTGATTATTTTATTACCAATGCAGCCAGGGATAAAGTAACCGGAGAATGGATGGTTTTGACTGATTCTCAAAGAGACTGGGTAGAAGTTTTTTTACTGAGATGCCAAAGGGTAGTTCAGATAAAGTCATTTTAATTTAGATTGAGACAAGTATTCCTTGCTATAACTATAGTTGTTTTAATTTAGATTGAGACTTTTTTTCTGTAACTAAGTTTCAGCAGAAAAAGTGTTTCATTATTATTTAAAATAGCTATAAGTTTCAGTAGAAAAAGTTATCTATTCTTATTTTAAATAACTATAAGTCTGAGATAAATAGAGTCTATAATCTCATTTTAGCTTAGTATTTTGTGCTTATACTTTTATTCTTTTACATGACTTAATAGGAGGTCTACAAAGACAATGGGCACATAAATCTTTAAACACATTTTCTGAAGGTTTAGAGGCTTTTAGTACAGCCATGTCTTTTTATCATAACTCTTAAGAGTTTCGAGAATATTTGGTGTTAATTAATATAGAAAGGTCAAATTTACGTTAATTACTGGCCGGGAAAAGTCCGATGAAAGAAACAACTCTAGTGGCCATGCCATCTTGTTTCCATCGATGGTGCGATTCTGATAGATATTACTTTGAAGATATATTATCTAGTCACAATAAAATAAGAAAAAATAAAAAAAAAATAGATTATAAATTGTTAAATATATTTTCTAAAAATGTTTAATTATTAGACAATAATGACATAATTATATTAGCTGTAAAAAACATGAATTAAAATTCATGTTGTAAGTCGTAAATATTTACTAAGTTTTTACAGAAATTATACGATGAAAAACTTAGCAAATCATCTAAAAAATATTAGCCATGATATGATTAACTATTATTTAAGATATCAGTCTTTAGATTCACAAGAAATTGGGGAAATGTCAAAGAATAAATCATCCCAGATACAGCAGCATATCTAATCTTTTATGAGACAGTAATTAATAAAAAGTATGGGTTAAAAATTGAACTTAAGCGACCACAATACAATGGTAATAAACATAAAGTTATTTGGGTTCTATCAGCCACAAATATCGTGGTATAGCAATAGTTAGTTGCATATATTTTAATCCCCAAACTTAACAATTATGTGTTATGGATTATAGAAATTATGACCCAGATACTGACAAAAAAAACAAAAATAGATCATGTTTAAGAAATGATGGTTAACCCTATAAACAATAAGAAAATACCATTTAAAACTGTATTAATGTCCAGTTGGTATGGAACAGAAATATTAATGGCATTAATAGATGATGATAGAAAAATTTACTATTGTCCTTTAAAAAGTAATCCCGCGGGTTGATGATACACGTGGTGTAGAAAAATAGAAAAATATTCGATTCATTAGAATATAAATGCTCATATCACTAACTGAAACCAAAAATCTATTATCCGAGCTGCTCAGTAATTATACTTCTCAAGTAGATTACTTGGCTATTCGCCTAGAAGAATCTCAAGGAACAGATATTCTTTTGCGAGGCCACAAAATAGAAACTCTGAGTGAAGGTATTTCCATTGGTGGCCAAGTACGAGCTTGCTATAAAGGAGCTTGGGGCTTTGCCAGTTTTAATCAAATATCTACCTTGAAAAATAGAATAGAAGAGGCGATCGCTGCGGCTAAACTAATTGGCCAAGAAAAAACCATCTTAGCTCCCATACCAATTATTCAAGGGACTCATGTAGTTTCTCTCACAGGTAAAGACCCTCGTCACATATCCTTAGCTAACAAAAAAGAACTGTGCGAACATTATGGCCATGTGCTGCGGAGTGTGGATCCTCGAATTACTACTGTATCTGTGCATTATGGGGATAGTACCCGAAAAACCATTCTAGCTACTTCCGAAGGTACCATGCTAGAACAGTCTTGGACAGACATAGAAATGCACTTTGCTGCTACCGCCAGGAATGGGGAAACTGTACAAACTGCTAGGGAAACTACTGCTTCTCGCAAAGCTTATGAAGATTTAACTAATTTGGATGATCAAGTTCGTCGTGCTGCTCACAGAGCTATTAATTCTCTAGCTTTACCCATAGTTCAAGGTAATACTTACACTGTAGTTATTGACCCTATTCTGACTGGTCTATTTGTTCACGAAGCTTTTGGTCATCTCTCGGAAGCCGATATGGCATATGAAAATCCCGATATATTGGAAGTGATGACAATTGGCCGGAGATTTGGTCCTGAGAATTTACAAATATTTGATGGTGCCAAGGTACCCCCTGTATTAGAAGGAGAAAGGGAAGAGATACATCGAGGTAGTTATATTTATGATGATGAAGGAACAATAGCCACTACTACTCAGTTGATTCAGGATGGGGTTTTAGTAGGGCGCTTGCATTCACGGGAGACCGCTGGAAAATTGGGGGAGACGCCTACGGGTAATGCACGCTGTCTCAACTATCATTATCCACCTTTGGTCAGGATGACTAATACTTGGATAGCACCAGGAAATACTCCTCTTTCTGATTTATTTACTGATATTAAGGAGGGAGTTTATGCTCGCAACTGGTTTGGTGGTATGACTAATGGGGAAATGTTTACTTTTAGTGCTGGAGAAGCTTGGATGATTAGAAATGGTAAGTTGGCAGAACCTGTGCGGGATGTGACTCTTTCTGGAAATGTGTTTAATACTTTGGCAGATATTGAAGCAATTGCCGATGATTTTTATTGGGATGAATCTGGCGGTTGTGGCAAAGGAGGACAAAACGATTTACCTGTTGGTTGTGGCGGTCCGAGTTTGCGTATTCGAAATGTTGTTGTTGGTGGAGATGCTTCTGAACTCAGAAGTTATAGTGCTACGGGCAACTAAAAAGTAAAAAGTAATCTCTGACTTAGCTTGATGGCTTATAAATGTCCTACAGCAGTTTTCATATTGGTAGACCACAGTAGAGAGGTTGCATGCAACGTCCCTAGAAGGTTTTGGTTATGGCGATGTAGTTCATCAATTTAAAAAGCGCTATAAGCTATTTGCGTAGTATTATAGTGGGTAGTAGTAAACAAGTCATGATTTTGCTCGTCTACCTTATAACTACCCTAGGAAAGTTTTTAACCCAATTATAGTTTTATCAGAACACCAGAATCTGACTTTTTTCCAGGATTGGCTAAGGTTTTTGAATTTTGTTAATTGCTTTTTCTTTTTTACTGTTCAATGCCCGTTGGATTTTGTTTATTGCTCACTAGATGTGGCACTTTCAATAAAATTAAGTTAATAAATGGTAATAATACATCTATCTTTAATCAACTAGAAAAAAGAAATCTAACTTAGTATAGGAAGATTAGCTAAAAATCGAAAAGTAATAATCAAAAAACAGGATAATATTAAAAAGGAAATTAGATTAAACCAGTTGGGGAGGGAGTATATCCTAAAAAGCTTTTAACTTAGTTCAACTAAGTACAAATAAGAAATGCGAAGTTTGGGTAGCTACATTAAAAGTATAGCTATCTAGAATGTCAGGTCAAGAAACTATAGCTATGGTGATGAATGCTAAAAAATGTTCTGATGCTACTGACTCTAACTATTATATCACTAATATAGAGGACAAATATGTAACTTATGAGTAGATATATTCTACTTATCTAGAGAGAAATTGGGTTGAAGTTTTCGTGATTAGAAGCCAAGGGATGGTTAGGGGTATAGAATACCAAGTCACAGATAAAATCAGCTTAAAAAGGCATTTTATTTTACTATGCAAGTGCTTATACATTTATTATCACCGCATCAGTTAACTGCAGTTTTAAGTTGGCGCTGAGATAACAAACAATTAAATATCTTGACTGATATTTCATTGGCATTTCGTACAGCAATATCTTATCCTTTTGTCGAGTGGTTAGATGAAAACATCGACGTATTTACCTCTCATAAAGAGAGTTTGGGGTTTGTTTGGGTTGAAAATTTGCTCTTGTCCCGATACCCACATGATATGCAATGTCCCTATCCACTCTCCCCTCCACCCCTAGGGTTAGGGGTGTGTCCCCTAGCCAATAGCCCGCTCAGAAAAGTTGTTGAGAAATGGTATTATTGGTCTCCAGTTAACTGGAGACTTGATTTTAGAGATATCAAGTTAAATGTATCTCCCTAGTCATCAGGAGGCAATTATGGAAGTAACATACTTAGAACTAAAAGGCATGGGTTGTGCTGCCTGTGCTAATAAAATTGAAAAGGCAATTGAAAATGTAGCGGGTGTAGCAGAATGTCAAGTTAACTTTGCAATAGCACAAGCAACAGTTAAGTATAATTCCCATAAAACAAATTTACATGATATTCTTAATTCTGTAACAAATATTGGTTTTGAAGCACAACTAATTCAGGAAACAATAAACTTCTCAGATAAAGATAGAGAAGATCGCCGAATAGAACGACAAATGACCAATAAAGTTATATTTGGTGGTATTATTAGCATAATTTTAATTATTGGTTGTTTACCAATGATGACCGGATTAAAGTTATCTTGGATACCTTCATGGTTAAGTTATTCCTGGCTACAATTAATATTAACAACGCCTGTTATGATTTGGTGTGGCAAATCATTTTTTATTGGTGCTATTAAAGGATTAAAAAATTTTTCTGTAGATATGAATACTTTAGTTGCTTTAGGTACGGGGGCAGCTTATTTGTATTCTTTATTTCCCACATTTATCCCAAATTTTTTTACTAGACAAGGACTAAACCCTGATGTTTATTATGAAGCAGCAGCTACTATCATTACTTTAATTCTATTAGGCAAACTCCTTGAACATCGTGCTCGTAAAAAGACCTCAGTAGCTATTCAAAAATTGATAGGTTTACAGGCAAAAACTGCTAGGGTTATTCGAGATGGAAAAGAAATAGATATTCTAATTGAACAAGTTAAAATTGGCGATTTAATTGTTGTTCGTCCTGGGGAAAAAATTCCAGTTGATGGGAAAATAAAAGAAGGTTTTTCTGCAGTGGATGAATCAATGGTAACTGGTGAAAGTGTACCTGTAGAAAAAAAACCTGGGGATGAGGTTATTGGAGTAACAATTAATCAAACTGGTAGTTTTAAATTTGAGGCTGCTAGAGTTGGAAAAGATACGGTGTTAGCCCAAATAATTAAGTTAGTTCAACAGGCACAAGCTTCAAAAGCACCGATTCAAAAATTAGCGGATATGGTAATTTCCTGGTTTGTACCTGTGGTGATGGGGATCGCGATCGCTACTTTTCTTATTTGGATTAATCTGACTAACAATTTAACAATGTCATTAACTGCAACAGTTAGTGTCTTGATAATTGCTTGTCCTTGTGCTTTAGGATTAGCTACCCCTACTTCTGTTATGGTAGGAACGGAAAAAGGTGCAGAAAATGGGATATTAATCAAAGGTGCAGATAGTTTAGAAGTTGCTCATAAAATTGAGACAATTATCTTAGATAAAACTGGCACACTTACCGAAGGCAAACCTACAGTTATTAAATACATAACTACTCAAAAAAACACTAATGAAAACGAAATAAAATTATTAAGAATAGCAGCAGCAATTGAGAGAAAATCTGAACATCCTTTAGCTGCAGCAATTGTTGAATATGCTCTAGGTCAAGGCATAGAATTTCCCTTACCAGAACCAGAAATATTTGAGGCAATATCTGGTATGGGTGTGCAAGGAATAGTATTTGATAAATTCGTACAAATTGGCACTTCTCGTTGGATGAATGAGTTAGGAATTGAGATTACTAATTTCCTAAATTATCAAGATAAATTAGAAGGGGATGGGAAGACTATTGCTTGGATAGCAATTGATGGTAAAATCGAGGGGATATTTGCCATAGCTGATACTTTAAAACCATCTTCAAAAAATGTAGTTAAAACATTACAAAAAATGGGAATAGAAGTAGTGATGCTAACAGGAGATAATCGCCGAACAGCAGAAGCTATTGGTGCTGAAATTGGCATTAGTAGAATATTTGCTGAAGTACGCCCAGAGCAAAAAGCAAAAACTGTAAAAAATCTGCAATTAGAAAAGAAAAAAAGAAGTCATGAGCATCAAATTGTTGCTATGGTGGGAGATGGAATTAATGATGCTCCAGCATTAGCTCAAGCAGATGTAGGAATAGCTATTGGAACGGGTACGGATGTAGCGATCGCCTCAAGTGATATTACATTAATTTCTGGAGACTTAACTGGCATTATTACAGCAATTAAACTGAGTCGTGCGACCATAAAAAATATTCGTCAAAATCTGTTTTTTGCCTTCATTTATAATACTTTAGGCATTCCTATTGCTGCTGGTGTTTTGTATCCTTTAACTGGTTGGTTATTGAATCCCATTATTGCGGGTGGAGCAATGGCATTTAGTTCGGTTTCTGTAGTTACTAATGCTTTGAGATTGCGTAATTTTAACCCATATTCCCTAGGACAAAATGTAGTATCTAAAGAGGTAAAAACTTAAGTAAATATTTAGACTCAAGAAAAAAAACTCAAAGTGTGATCCTAGACAACAAGGTGAAAAATAAAAAAGGGGAAAAAATGGCAATTTTGAAAACCCTAGAGAAAAAAATCCAGAAAGAACTAGCTGAAGTTGACAAACAACTCCGTACCATAAAATCTGAAAAATTTGCTTGTATACCAGATACAGAAATAGCAAAAAGAAAGCTGTTAAAAAAGTCTTTATATCACGAAGTGAAACAAATTAATCTTCAATTCGTAGAGTCGAAATCTGATACAGATTTTCCTGATGAAGTCCAAGTGCAAATTGTTGACATCCTCCCCGGCTTAAAGGCACGGGAAAACAACCAGTCCTTAGGTTCTCGTTGGGCTGAAAAGCTTACAATGTTTATGATTGATGCATTTAATCTTCTATGGGGAGAATATTTTTGTTATGCTTGGGGAAAAACAGATGAAAGAATAGAAATCGCGATTAAAAATGAAAAATAAAAACAGACTTATTATGGAGCTTTAGACTATTAAACTAAAGAATTTCTTGTGCAAGAATTAAAGGGGTGAAAATACTAAAAATATTATTGAATTTATAAATTCCTAAAAATCACCTTACCAAGGAAATATCCGTGTCTATTACTAATTAAATCTGTGTGACGAATCCTAATACAAAATCCCCAATTACCAGAAAGATATTTAAACTATTGTTGGCCTACAAATTCTCTGGTGTGCTGTTAGGTATCCTACTCAATGGATGCCTAGCAACGAAGCAAATTTATCCATCACATCTAGATACTCCACTATTTGGGAATGTCCCTTTTTTGGGTCATATCTGTCAAACTATGGGAATTGCCAAGCCGACCTAAGCAATTCCCAACAGCAAATACGCCATATATAGCATACCGTCATGCTTAATTGTTAATACTGTAGTTAGTTGTTTTTCTGGATAAATAGTACTTTTAAGCCATCTTATTATCTAGTAACAAGAAGAGCACAAAATATCTAAAAATATAGATTATAAATTGTCAAATAAATTTGCTAATTTTTTTAAATTCTTGGATAAGAATAGCATAATTATATTAGTGGCAAAAATATGGATTTTAATTATGTTGTAACTTGTCAATATTTACTCACATATCAGAGGGATTATACGATCACAAACTTAGCCAACAAAAATCGAAAATATTATTCATGATATAGTCATTTTAATTTAGATTAATTTAGATTGAGATAAGTATTTCTTGCTATAACTAAGTTTCAGCAGAAAAAGTTTTCCATTCTTATTTGAAATGACTATAGCAATCCGCCCATAGGTTGCGACAAATCAAAAAGTAGATAAAAAAGTTAAAATTCTTACCTGTTGCCTGTTGCTTGTTGCCTGTTGCTTCTTTCCTATAAAATAGAATTGCTATATACAATTAACCGTTCTTTAAGAATAGAGTATTTAAACTCATAAGATTTATGGGGAAATTTCCCAGGATAAATTATTATATATATAGCAGCATATACGATTTTTTATAACACAGTAATTAACAAAAAGTATGGGTATAAAATTGATATAGTCGCTCCTCTGAAATAGTCACTGGGGAAACTTGAATATAGTGGCAGGGAACATAAAAATATTTGCGTTATATTAGCTACGAAGCTCATGTTATAGGAATAGTTAATTGTATATATTTCAATGCTTAAATTGAACATTTATAGATGATAAATGATAGGATTTATAACTCATATAATGACAAAAAAATAAAAATGGATTATGTCGAATTAATGATGAAAAATGGTTGTAAATCATAAGAAAATACTATTTAACCGACATTCTGGAGATCTTCATATGTCTTTATGTATATTGATATTTTCAAATATACTCAGGACTTACGCAAAGACACTAATTGCAGTGTAAATATCAGAAATAATTATCAAAAATACACCATATATAGAAGCAATACGTAAGTCCTGATATACTTATAGGAAAAATCTTTGTTATAGAACTCAATACCAATAAAGTTTATCAATAACTAATTTTTGATGATGAAATTAGTTACAATTCTTTGTGATAGTGAAAATTGAGGTCTATAGCTATAAGGTTTTTAGGGATAGCATTTGGGGCGATAGATTAATAAAACTTATCGATTTAATGTTAAGAAGTGCGGAATGTGGAATTTAAAACTTTATGAATGGATATTTGTTATGTAACACAGACATTGAAGTTATACCAAATCCGGTTATGAAAAGCCAGTTTTTCAAATCCTTCTAACGTTTCAGCATAAGTACCTCCTATCTTCTGCCTTACCCTTTTTTATAAACCTTCCTTGTTAACCGGATTTAGTATTCTCATATTTTGACATACAGTACTTAGCGCTACCCAATACATATTCAGTGCTCAATATGCAGGCAATACAAAAGTTTGAATATCCACACCTTATACATTTCATTCCGATCCGACCCAGTAATTTAGGAAAAACACAAAGACGGCAAACACAACATTTAACTTACGGTTTGCCACAATGACAATGATCGCTTTCTAGTCTTAAATTAGAACAATAAAATTAAGTAAAACTATAAAAATTAAAGTTCCTAAAAATCCCGTATTTACTAGTATTCGGTATATTTACTAATGTTCGGTAAATACACCTTCATTAAATCCTCTAAGTAGCAGCAGTATAGATATGAGTAACTAAATCTTAAAGACTATATTTAAAGTGGACTTACCTCAAAATTAACCTAATTGAATTGAGCTAGAATATTAGTCCTCAGGTCAATCAAGAAAAAATAGGGCTAGCACTTTTGGCTATAGTTTGATTGAAATCTTTCTCTGGCAGTCAGTTCGACCTTAAGAGCCTATGAACTTTATAAAACCGACGTTACTAGAATGAAGTAGGAAAAGAAAATAGGGCAAACATCAGAGAGTTATAGATTTTATGAGATTTTTGTAGATTTTTGGGAAAGGTTGACAAATCAGCCAAAACTTTGTATTTTAAAGGAGTAAAAAGACTGTTATGGCGAAAGTAGTCGGAATTGACTTAGGTACAACAAACTCTTGTGTTGCTGTTATGGAAGGCGGTAAGCCAACAGTAATAGCTAATGCGGAAGGTTTTCGTACAACGCCTTCTGTAGTAGCTTATGGCAAAAAAGAAGAACAACTGGTGGGTCAGATCGCCAAGCGTCAGGCGGTGATGAACACCCAAAATACCTTCTACTCAGTAAAGAGGTTTATTGGGCGTAAATTCGACGAAGTAACCCACGAAACCACGGAAGTTTCCTATAAAGTCCTTAATGTTAACGGTAACGTTAAATTAGATTGCCCAGCGCTAAAAAAACAATTTGCCTCCGAGGAAATTTCAGCCCAAGTTCTTCGTAAACTGATTGATGATGCTAGTAAATATCTTGGTGAACAAGTAACGCAAGCTGTAATTACCGTACCTGCTTACTTCAATGACTCCCAAAGACAAGCAACCAAGGACGCTGGTAAGATTGCAGGTGTGGAAGTTCTGCGGATTATTAATGAACCAACAGCAGCTTCTCTAGCTTATGGCTTAGATAAAAAGAGTAATGAGACCATTTTGGTGTTTGACCTTGGTGGTGGTACATTTGACGTTTCTATCCTAGAGGTAGGTGATGGTGTGTTTGAAGTGTTAGCTACTTCTGGTGATACTCACCTTGGTGGTGATGACTTTGATAAGAAAATTGTTGATTATCTCGCCGCAGAGTTCAATAAGGTAGAAGGCATAGACCTGCGTAAAGATAAACAAGCACTACAACGTTTGACAGAAGCCGCAGAAAAAGCTAAGATAGAGCTTTCTAGTGTTACCCAGGCAGAAATTAACTTACCATTTATTACGGCTACCCAAGATGGACCAAAACACTTGGATTTAACTCTTACTAGAGCTGAATTTGAAGGTCTATGTTCCGATCTCATTGATCGCTGCCGTATTCCTGTAGAAAATGCCATCCGGGATGCCAAGTTAGATAAAAAAGCTATTGACGAAGTAGTATTAGTTGGTGGTTCCACTCGAATTCCAGCAGTTCAGGAAATAGTCCAAAAAGTACTAGGTAAAGAACCAAATCAAAGTGTTAACCCTGATGAAGTTGTAGCTGTTGGAGCTGCTATACAAGCTGGTGTATTAGCAGGTGAAGTTAAAGATATTCTCTTATTAGATGTTACTCCTCTATCTCTGGGTGTGGAAACCCTAGGTGGGGTAATGACCAAAATCATTCCGCGCAACACTACTATTCCTACGAAGAAATCAGAAGTATTTTCAACTGCTGTAGATGGTCAGACAAATGTAGAAATTCATGTTCTACAGGGCGAACGGGAAATGTCTAACGATAACAAGAGTCTGGGAACTTTTCGCTTAGATGGTATCCCCGCAGCACCTCGTGGCGTACCTCAAATTGAAGTGACCTTTGATATTGATGCTAATGGTATTCTGAATGTAACTGCGAAGGATAAAGGTACCGGAAAAGAACAATCTATTAGTATTACAGGTGCTTCTACTCTTCCTGATACAGAAGTCGATCGGATGGTAAAAGAAGCAGAAGCAAATGCCGCTGCAGACAAAGATCGTCGCGAGAAAATTGACCGTAAGAACCAAGCTGACTCTCTAGTATATCAAGCTGAGAAGCAAATTCAGGAGCTGGGAGATAAGGTTCCAGCAGCTGATAAGACTAAGATTGAAGGTTTGATTAAAGATTTGCGTGATGCTGTTGCTCAAGAAGACGATGAAAAGATTACTTCTCTGACTACTGAGTTGCAACAAGCTATTTATAGTGTTAGCAGCAATATGTATCAACAAGATGGTGGTACACCTGGTGATGCTTCTACACCAAATGGTGACGCTGGTGCTTCCTCTTCAAGTACTACAGGTGGGGATGATGTAATTGATGCTGATTTTACTGAAGCAAAGTAGTCTATAACTATTATAGTAGTTTTGATGTGGGTAAACCATAGTAGGGACCAGCCATAGTTAGTCCCTACAAGGTTCTGATTGTGACGTAGGGTGATATCATACAGCGCTTTCCGTTGTTATCAGATACAGTTGTTGGGGTAGTATGCCTGCACTACATAATTTTCAGCATTTACCCCATACATCATTTGCTAGAAATATACTGTATCTCTTTGAATAATACCTACAATAAAAATTTTCGGGAGTTGGGAATAGGAAATAATTGATGTGAGAAAAGCATTTCTATTACCGCTAGTTAATGAGACTGGATATTATAGTCATTTCAAATTATATTGGAAAACTTTTTTTGCACCAAACGCGAGTTATAGCAATAAATACTTGTATCAATCTAAATTAAAATCACTATATTTATAGCAATCCTATCTGAAAAGTGAAAGAGATGGAGAGCTAGATGGTACTTATGCTGAGGCCAGAAAGCAAAACGACTTTGGGTTGGAGCTATTTTTCAAGAAAACTAGTGATTTTCACAAATAATTTAGGATTGCTATATGATTTTGATTTTTTATAATAGTTTTATGAATTAGGATTGAATATTCTTATTCTTAACTTTTGAGTAATGGCGAATAACTGATAGCTAACAATTAATAATGGCAAAACCTTCTCCTAATAATCTAGGTAATGAACCTCAAGCAGCTAAGGTTAGACAACTGCGACAACTTAGTGACTTACTTGATAATGCTATTCGTGTTCCTGGTACATCATTAGGTATTGGCCTTGACCCATTATTAGGATTAGTTCCTGGTGGAGGTGATGTTTTGGGAGGACTAATTTCTGTTTATATAGTTTTCTGTGCAACAACCATGGGATTACCCAAAGATATCCTAATACGAATGGTTACTAATATAGTTTTTGACTCTCTAGTTGGTATTGTGCCTATTTTTGGTGATATGTTTGATTTTGCATGGAAAGCAAATTCTAAAAATATGGATCTATTGGAGAGTCATTTAGCATCTTCTCAAGTTAGTAAAAAAGCTGATAGGTGGTTTATTTTTCTACTTTTAGGTTGCTTAATTTTATTTGTAATTTTTATTGCTGCTAGTGGTATTTTTATTATTAGTTTATTTTTCAGATTAATACAGTTTATTATACCAGGTTAGGTAGATGTAAATGGCAATAAAAATTGTACTTTTTAACCGTAAAGGTGTTGTGAGTAAAAGCACGACAAAATTTAATTTAGGTTGGATGTTAGCATCAAATAAAGGGAAAATTGGTAGGGGAAAATAATTACTTTATTTTGATATCTGTACGGTTTTATGTAATGATACTCACGTATAATAGTGTTTGTAATGTTCTGACTTGAGATGGACTCAATGTGATGCTTAATATAGTTTTTTTAAAAGCCTAATATATTCACTTTTCTTGATTTTTCTTTGTAATTACTAACCCTTTTTTCTCATGTTTTAAACTATTTCCAAAACTTTTTAAATTGAATAATTATTCAATTTATTGTCTCAAATCATTACTATATCTACCATTCAGCTTACAAATCAGCCCTTGAGTATTTTTAGATATAAATAACAGAATTTATAAACTGTAAGTTGTAAATGATCAATACCTGAACAAGTATCCTTAAGATTTTGGTCTTTGGAGATCCCTTAATTTACGAAAAATATAGGCCACACAGCAGCTAATGTCATATGCACGAAAGTATTGGTAATAGTAGGATAAATTTGTACGACATTTAAAGACCATAATAATATGCGAATATGTTAGCGCTCATTGCTATACATATACCTGAACTTTCCCCCTATAAAAATAATGAAAGCCTTACCAGCGAACTACAAAGATGAAGTGTTATAGGTCGCTAGACTTAGCTACAAATTATCTTATCTATCAGTGGAGAATGGTCTAAGCTATTTAAACCCATAACTCTATTATACAGTAAATAGAGTAATCCCTAAAGCTTTGTCAAGCAATTACATGGGTTATAATGTGCATTTCTTTCTCTGGCTATAATCCTTACCAAAAGTAACTTTTCGCTTTAACAGACCACAAAACAAACAGAAGTAGTCCATACCCACCATATGGGGATCCTATGAATAGTGTATAACTTCATAATTTTAACTATCAAAAAAATACTCTCTCCATCGTAAAATTAATTATAGACTGAGGCGTAATGCCAGCAATTTTTTTGGATTAGTATTTTTTAGGTTTAACTATGTCACTTTCAAGAGCTAGCGGTATTCTACTACATCCTACTTCTTTTCCCAGTCCCTTTGGAGTTGGTGACTTAGGCCAGGAAGCATACAATTTTGTGGACTTCTTGAAAAACAGTGGACAAAAAATTTGGCAAGTCCTACCACTGGGACCAACAGGATTCGGTAATTCTCCTTATCAAGCCTATTCAGCAATGGCAGGAAATCCTCTTTTAATTAGTCCAGATAAGTTAAAAGACGAGGGATGGCTTT
The DNA here is from genome assembly GCA_023356605.1 of Trichodesmium sp. MAG_R02. Classification (GTDB taxonomy): domain Bacteria; phylum Cyanobacteriota; class Cyanobacteriia; order Cyanobacteriales; family Microcoleaceae; genus Trichodesmium. The sequence goes on from JAKQYE010000074.1 coordinate 18,239, forward strand.
CTGTGAGAGATCTTTCTGATATACCAGCATTTCCAAAGGATCAGGTAGATTTTGATTTAGTTGCCCAACTCAAAAGTTCTCTACTCAAAACTGCTTACCAAAACTTTCAAAAAGATACTTCTGAAGAAAAAAAAGAGACATTCAAGAAATTCTGTAATAGTAAAGCTTTTTGGTTAGATGATTATGCTTTTTATATGGCTTTGAGAGATGCTCACCAAGGAGCTAGTTGGCATACTTGGGATAAGGACATTGCCCTACGTCAACCAGCAGCATTGGAAAAATGGCAACAACGTTTAGCTGATAAAATTCAGTACCATAAATTCCTTCAATATCTATTCTTTCAGCAATGGGATGAGCTGAAAAGTTATGCCAATGAACAAGGAATTAAGATTTTTGGCGATGTCCCTATATATGTTGCCCATGATAGTGCTGATGTTTGGGCAAATCCACAAATATTTTCTTTAGATTCACAAACAAATGAACCATCTTTGATGGCTGGTGTTCCCCCGGATTATTTTAGTGAGACTGGTCAACTATGGGGTAATCCAGTTTATCGATGGGATAAATTGGAAGAGGAAAATTTTTCTTGGTGGGTACAAAGGATCCAGTCTATGCTAGATATAGTTGATTTGATTAGGATTGACCATTTTCTAGGTTTGGTTGCTTATTGGGTAGTACCCCAAGGTGAAACTACAGCCAAAAATGGTGAATGGATGACAGCTCCGGGTGAGGCTTTATTTAATACTATTAAAGAAAAATTAGGTACACTGCCAATTATTGCTGAGGATTTAGGAGTTATTACTTCCGATGTGGAAAGATTGCGGGATAAGTTTGAATTTCCTGGTATGAAAATTCTACATTTCGCTTTTGATTCAGATAGTGATAATCCCTATTTACCTAATAACTATAATTCTACCAATTGGGTTGTTTATACTGGCACTCACGATAATAATACTACTGTGGGCTGGTTTAATAAGCGTTCTCCTGAAGAACAGGAACGAGTTTATCGTTTTATCACCGATAGTAGGGGTAATGGCATTCATTGGGACTTAATTCATTTGGCTATGTCTTCCATAGCTTATATGGCAATTTTTCCTCTACAAGATATTCTAGGGTTGGGAGAAGAAGCTATTATGAATCAGCCTGGTGTTCCTGATGGTAATTGGAGTTGGCGTTATCAATCAGAAATGTTAACTTCAGATATAAGGGATCGCCTCAAAGAGGTGACAGCTCTTCATGGTCGTACCCCAAAAAATTAGCAGGATTAATTTTAGGAGAAATCATAGTCCTCAATTTTTATAGCACTACAGAAAAGTGTTAGGTCAATAACCAAATTGAAATTCTTTGTAACTGACAGTTTGGATTTTAGCTAATAGCATATAGGTTTAAGCTATACTATTGTTTCTATTGAAGAATTTGGGTGTTAGTAGGAGTAAGAACAACTTCTTTTACTTCACCCGGTTTTCCCAGTTGCATATTTTGTCCATTGTCAATAGGTATAATTATTCCTCCAGCATTTCCTGCGAAAAAAACCAGTTGTCTTTCGGCTGACCAAGTTTTCTGAGTGCCTTGAGTTAAAGTTCCCTCAAATGCTATTTTTCCATCTATTTCTATTGACACCCAGGATTCCTCTTTGGCAATTACACTAAGCACTACAGGTTGTTCATCATTCTGTTTTTCTGGATTTTGTGTTATTTGGTCTGAAGATTTTTCCTCAGTTTTCCCATTTTTCGGAGATACTGGAGTTAACAAATTACCTTCATTTTCTGGTTGATATTCTTGTTTGTTCGAGTTAGTAATTTTCTGTTCTATCCCTAATATATCAGAAGAGTCTTTCATATAAGGTAAAAAACGAACTGATAAAATAACAAGCAATACATATACGAAGTAAAGATGATATGGTCGTAGCTGAAGCATTGATAGATTCGGGAAAGGTTTTCTAACAATTTCCTGAGTTTTTGCACTCGGGAATAAGTTTGCTAGTTCTTCTCCATCTAATCCCATAGCATCTGCATACCGCTTAATCATACCTTGGATATAAACTGGTTCTGGAAGCTCTTTTAAATTACCTTCTTCTATTGCTTCTAGTAAATTAATTCTAATCATTGTCATTACTGCCACTCTTTCTAAACAAATCGAATGTTTATCTCTAAACATTTTTAATTTATGGCCTATATCTTTTAATGCCTGCATTTGTTCTTCTTCAAAAGATAATTTTTTCCTTCGGTTCAAACGTTGCCTTAAGGGTACAAAAGAGAAACTTTTTTTGAGGTTTTTGATTGCTGTTAAATTCACCATTGCTTTAACTTATTTTATATAAACTATAAATTTGTCTGGTTTTGAGAGTTATTCTATTTGGAAAAAAGTTGGCTACAAATTACTAGGAGTTATCATTCAATATTCATAATTTAGAATACACAGCATCTTTAGACATTAGACTTGTCACTAAATAGAGGAAAAAAATCGCTGAAAATCAGGCATGGTAATAATTCCAAGCATTTTCGGTTATCGATGGCTATAATCCTTATATATTAAGGGTTTTGAGGATTTTTTAAATTATAAAGCGACAAGTCTACTTATTATATTTTCTTTGTCTATGGGCCTCTATTTGGTAAAGATTCAGGTCCGATAAAAAATCCTATATACCTTGACAGATAAGCATTCACGGCAATTGCCTCCCAAATTATATTATCAATTGTAAATGGCTATAAGCCAAAATTATCCTCTTTATTGAGAATGAGACTATTAAATTGCTGAGTCAGTCCTTTTCAGAATTCTCTCTATAACTAGGTTTGAGATACCTGAGTCCTTGCTCTATTTGAGCTTCTTAATGGGAAAGGATAGACTTGATTTTTCATCAAAGAAATATCAGATATCATGTCAATTATTTTAATCACTCCTATCATTTGTCACATTAGTTAATTAATTTTGTATTACTTATAGTTATTTCAAATAAGAATGGAACACTTTTTCTACTGAAACTTAGTTATAGTAAAAAAAGTATCTCAATCTAAATTAAAATAACTATATATTTGATCAATAATCTGATTAATTTTGAGCACTTAGTTTGAGAAAAAATTTTCTCCGGGACTTTAATGAAAAAACAGTAAAAAGAAGGTTATGATATATAATTAATAACTATTTTACGTTAATTACTCCCTGGTAAAAGTCCAATAAAAGAAACAACTTCAGTGGCCATGCCCTTTTGTTTTTTTCATCGGTGGTGCGATCGCTTTAACAATATATTTAAAACAATCCTTTTCAAAAAACAGGATTTAGAGGCTATATAGGAGGACTACTCTTAAAAAAGTCACATAAAAAATTTGTCTGAGATATCAAAAACACAGTAGGTCTGTCATACCACAAATTTCGTACAGCAATATCTTATCGTTTTATCGAGTGGTTAGATGAAAACATAGACGTATTTACCGCTCATAGAGAGAGTTTGTGGATAGTGAGTTCTGGTAGGGAAACTTACCCAGAAAAAAGTATAAAATAATTTAGAAATATAATTTGGATCTTTAAGAGTTTGAACTGACTGGCTCAAACTCTTGAAATTCTACTTGTTTGCCACAAAAGAGAGTTTTTAGCTGAATTTAGATTCGATAATTTGGTCATCCAAAAACTCAATTTCAAAATCCTTTAATGAACGATAATGGCCAATAGGTAAAACTGACTCTCCGGGTAGCTGCAACTTAATTTGACCAATTGCAGTACGGTGTAATTTAAGTACAGGATGTCCCAATCTTTCTGCAATTCTACGAATCTGGCGATTTCTACCTTCAGAGATAACCACTTCTAAAAGAGTTTGAGAGCTATTACTTTCTTTTAGGACTCTAACCTCAGCTGGTAAAGTTTTTTGACCAGACAAAATAACACCTTGACGCCACAACTTTAGGATTGGCTCTTGGGGATGACCTTCTACCCATACTTGATAGGTTTTAGGAAGACAATATTTGGGATGGGTTAAACAATAAGTTACCCGACCATCATTTGTAAGGATTAATGCTCCTGTAGAGTCTGCATCTAAACGTCCTACAGGATGAATACCTTTTCCATTTCGCAGTTCTGCCCTTAGGATATCTAAAACTTTACCACGTTTTCTAGGTTCCAAACAAGTTGAAATTACTCCCATAGGTTTATTTAACAGTAAATATATGGGTTCAGGCCGATCTTTTGGTCCAATTGACAAACCATCTACTTCAATTTTGTCCAAGTCTACTTTAGCCTTTTCTCCTAGTTGGACGATTCTACCATTAACCTTGACTCGTCCAGCTATAATCATTTGTTCAGCTTGACGCCGAGAGGCTATTCCCCACTGAGATAATATTTTTTGTAATCTTTGGTCCATATGATCATTTTATTAGATATTTTCCCCTACCCTAAATCTGTAAAATCTGCTAATTTATATATCTCCAATTTGCTGGAAATAATTACAAAACTTAAGTGTAATAACTATCATAGTGTCTTTGATGGATAAAAAATTACCACGAATGCATCAAGTTTCTGATTCTGATGTTGTTGATCAGACTCAAGAGGAAATATCAACTAAAAGAAAGAGTAGAATTGTTAGTAGATTTCTGTCTCCTGCTTTGCAATTTTGGCTAAAATCCCAATTAGAACAGGTAGAACAATTAGAGGTTCATATTGAAGGAGGCGATCGCCAAATTATTACAGGTAAAATACCCCTAGTTTCTGTTGCTGGTTCTAATGTCATTTTTCGAGGATTACATTTAACTGAGGTGAAGTTATCTGCTACTGATATTCGGATTAATATTGGTCAAATCATCAAGGGTAAACAATTAAAAGTATTAGAATCTTTTCCTATATTTGGTCGGGTTAAATTGCTACAATCTGACTTTAATGCTAGTCTGAAGTCTGCTCTTTTGACTCAGGCTATCGTTGAGTTTTTAACTCCACTATTACCGCCAGATTTTATAGGAGACCTAAAGCAGCCTATTAGTTTGTATGACCAGAAAGCTGAAATATCTAAAGGTCATCTAAGCCTCCTTGCTAAGGTTATGTCTAAGTTTGATGAAAAAATTCCGATAAATTTACATACTGATTTAAAACTTGCTACTAGCTGTAAATTATTGCTAGAGAATCTGAACTTTCAAGTTTTGCAAAAGCCTAATTATGAATTTTCAAATACTATGAAAGTTGATTTAGGAACAGAAGTTAAACTACAGGAATTAACATTAGAATATGGCCAACTTATTTGTCAAGGTAGCTTAATAGTTAAATCCTAAATTCAACAATGAAAATCATCATTACGAGTGAGGTACAAAGTTCTAGATATTAGGGAACAGCTTAACTAGGAACACAAAAGAACAAGAACAACTGTATCTCACAAAGGTGAGTTTATTCTATATCCCACATTTCGTACTTCAGGATGTAGTATTAAAGGATATATGTAATCATCATTAGAATTTTAGGCAACAAATTAATTGATAGAAAATAAAAAAAGTGAGCGGCACAAGTATGGTTGGTGAAACTAGGAGTTCTATTGACAGCAAAGAACACAGGAACAACTAAACTCCCGTCAAGCAATTTTCTCAATTAAGGTAGTGCGATCGCTCTCCAAGCAGTTCGGAGAACCGTCCCTTAGCGGTGCTTAACACTATCGTCTTCTGGACAGTGGGGAGCACCATTACTTACTCGAAGCGCATTACTGATAATATTTTTGAGAACAAGAGGGTAAAATTCTAAAATTAAGCTCCGTTCTTCTGTGAGACTAACTACTTTTTGGAATCGCTCTATTATTAATAAATGCACCCCTTGAAAGCATTGAAATATTCATCTTAATGTTGGAGTATTTGTCAGCTTTCCTAACTGGTTTTTCACTCCATTATTTAAGATTAATTTTATATTCTCTTGGCCAGATAAGGTACTATTACAGACCATAATACCGTCTAGTTTTATCTTTTTTTTACCTTGGCTAAAATTTTAGCAAATACTGCTTTATCTGATTCATTACCGCGACTCAGTCCTCCTAAACAATGGTATTTCAGTATCACCACTGACAATTATAGTCATTTCAAATTATATTGGAAAACTTTTTCTGCTGGAACGCGAGTTATAGCCCACATTCCGCACTTCCGGCATGTAGTACAAAAAGATACATGAATTATCATTACTATTTTGAGCCAACAAATTAAACAAATTAATTCTATAGAACATAAAAAAAATCAGTGGCATAAGTATTTTTACTCACGGGATGACAAGTAAGCTTAATGGTAGATATAGTAATCATTTGAGACAATAAGTTGAATAATAATTCAATAAAGAATGGGATTTTTAGTTTGGGAGGTAGCGATCGCCAATTCACTCTTATCCACCATCTGAGTTGAATAATTATTCAAGCTGTGTTATAATATAATATTCAGGACTTACGCAGTACCGCTATATATGGTGCCAAAAATTATCATTTTCAAGATATTGCCACTATACGTAGTGTCGTTGCGTAAGTCCTAATATTATTAAACTCCTCACATAAATTAATTTATTGTTAATCAAAAATCACAGTCTAATTAACCACTTTATTCATCCCTTTGAGTCCCCTTTGATAATATAGTAATTTATGACGATTTCGGCTCATTAAATTTTCTACTAATTCTTAGCATGGAAATCATCATTTATTGCCCAATAAATCATAGATAATCCTACAAAAAAATACGGTGTCTTTTTCT
>JAKQYE010000075.1:0-7563 GCA_023356605.1 Trichodesmium sp. MAG_R02
ATCCTTACTCACAATTCCAATAATCCTGATAGTAAACTTAAATTTCCTACTGCAATATACCTGCATAAACTTTTAGTAGCAATAGTTAAACCTAATAACTATTGCTACTATGAAGTATCTAAAACAGCGCCTCAATATGCTTTAAGGCATTAATCATCAGCTTAGCTATGGCGGGCAGTTCGTCCGTGACAGCTTGTGGACTGGATAACGCCGACGTTGCCAGAATGAAGCAGGAATAGAACAGATAATTATAGATTTCTATAGATTATCGTAGGTTTCTAAGAACGGATACTTCTTCTAGTTTCCCCTTTATGGTCGGGGTTAGGGTTGGGTAAATTGCCTTTTCCTACCTAGGGACGTTGCAGAACAAAAATGCGTTTCATGTTGCATTCGCGTTACGTCCCTACCTATTCTTTATTAATTTGTCGTTTCAATTCAATGGGTAAATACTTCAAAGATTGACTGGGTTCCCAAATTTCTGCAAAAAGCTCTAGAACTCTTTTCCCCTCTTCGCAACTAATAGATCGTTCATTCCTAAACTTATCTATTTGATCAGGATATTGTGCTGGTGAACCTAACCATTTAACTAAGGTAACAGTATCAGATTCTCCACCACTAAAAAGCTAGGCAAAAAAACGAACTGTTGCTTCTGTATAGCGAGCTTTATGAACTATAGTTATTTTAATTCAGGTTAAGATAAGTATTTCTTGCTATAACTCGCGTTTCAGCAGAAAAAGTGTTTCATTCTTATTTGAAATAACTATATCAGGACTTACGCAAATAAACCAGGTTTTGACAGTAAATCATTGTTTTTAACACATAAATATCTACGAGAAACCGGGTTTTTGAGTTTGCCTGCGTAAGTCCTGTATCTATTCAAAATTTGTAAAATTTGCTGAGTATTTAATTTTTCTTCTTCAATATTACCCAATGCCTTTGTTGTCGCTGTAGGAACATTTGAATCTTCGTTATCTAACAACTACAGTAACTGAGGAATTAATGTTTTAGCTTGTGAGCGCATGTCACCCACTGCCTTTATTGCTACTGTACGAACATAGGTTCCGAATCATCCAATGCTGCCAACATTTCCTGAAGTTGCGAGCTTTTTTTGCAGTACCTTCTCGGAGGCTCTAACATGACCAAAATTTACTACCAATAATGATAACAATAGCAGTAGCAAAAAACGCCATTTACATAAAAAGGAGTCTTGTAGTTTTATCATCTTAAATTGATAGACAGAAAACAGCAGCTTATAATTGATTTGATTGATTTGTATTTTTACTTTAGCATCCCGCGGAAAATATGCTAAAAGGGTAAATAACGGTAATAATTAGTCTTTGACATCCTCCCCAGCCTAAAGGCACCGGGAAACAACCGAGCCGTAGCTCCGATGCGGGTTGACATCTCACAGGCTGCTGCTACTTTGGCAGTAGTCTGGCTGCTTAGCGACCTGTCCGTTTAAAGTCAGGACTTACGCAAGGGCACTATCTATAGTGGCAATATCTTGAAAATGATAATTTTTACACCATATATAGCGGTACTGCGTAAGTCCTGAAAGTCTCAGACTTGAAACGACTATACAGCTTTAAAATTGAGGGTTCGGTGAGCCTGGGTTCCCTGTAAGCCTTAGCTGGCAATGGTTCTTCTCAGAACTTTGCACTGTTTAGTAATAATTGTTATAAAAAAAAATAAGATGAATAACTTAAACGAATATCTAATAGCAATTCAAACACTATTTAATAATAGTGATTTTTGGCAAAAGATTTCTATTGCTATTACCTCTGGTTTGTCCGTAGCCCTATTTAATTATTTGTTCTCAAAAAAACAACGCCAAGACCAAGGGATGGAACTTTCTTATACAACAAATATATTGAGTATTTTAGAATTTAAAAAAGATATATTTCAGAAAGATATTTGCATCCTTTATGGTAAGAATTATAAAGTTGCAGATTTGTATGTCATCTCTTGCGATATTGAAAATACTGGTAAAAAGGTAATTAAAAATCAAGAAGTTACCTTTGAGTTTATTTCTACAAGCGTTGGAGTTTTAGAACAATTTTTCGAGTCATCATTGAATGATAATTCAATGGGTATAGAGGAAATTGAGATAGAAGATATTAAGCAAGGTGAATTTAAAAAAAGGTATTTAATGAGAGAAATTTTACCTAGATGTAAAGTAGGATTTCGATTTTTGTCGGGAAGACTGACTCAGGAAAATGAAGTACCAAAATTGTTTTGCTCTATTCAAGATATTAGTGAAGTTGAACTGATTCCAAAAACATATAAAGTACAGAGAGATGAAATTGCTATAATCGCGAATTTTGTAACCTTTTTAATATTGTTTTTTACTCTTCCACAAATCTTGGAGTTGGTTCCTTTTTTTGGTAATATTTTGGCGTTTTTAGCAAAATTAGTTACATTTGTAATTATCATTCGAGATATAAGTACTTTTTCTCGAAAAATTGTAGAGCTTCTAATTCAAATAAATCAAATTAAAAACGCCGAGTATAACGTAAATATACAAGGAGATTACAACTATATCCAGGGAGAACGAAGCACCATAAATAGCTCCTGCAGCGATCGCTAATCATGTTCATCGATAGAGCAATGACTTACTTAGTTTTCTGTACTTTTTAATTCGTTTCTTGAGTGGTTTTGATGCTTCAATTTTTTGACCATGTAGGGATGCCCTTATGCAACGTCCCTACAGTAGCAAAAGTTTTAATTCCTAAATCTATAATCTATTCCAACTGAATTATCAGTTATAGTTAAGGTTGACATCAAAATTTTTACTACAAAGCAAGGAAAAATCAGCCCCCAAGAAGAATTAAAAGTCGAACACCGAAAAGATGATCAGTTAAATTTAGTAATTTATTACTTTCATATATCTTTTGTCCCAGCATGATCTAGGAAAAGCCCTCAAGTTGACTGCTAATAGCTGAATGCTTAGAAGTTGTGTAAGTCCCATTAATCGAGAACAACCTGCGCAAATGGAATCTTTAGCTAACATCCTTCCGACCCTTACGTGACTGGAGAGCACGGGTCTTCTGCCAATATTTAGATAAATAATCATATCTCATTAAATATTTATAATTATCTGGTTTAAATGATAATTAATATCCTTAATAAGGGTTAAATTTTTAATTTTTTAAAATATCAAGATTAATACTAAAATATAATATAATATATACCAATTGGGATTTACTTTCGCAAATGATTACAGGTAAAACAAAATTATTAGGAGTCATTGGTTATCCTGTTGAACATTCTCTGTCTCCCTTAATGCACAATGCTGCAATTCAAGCAATAAATGATCAACAACCTCAACAAAATTTAATTGATTATATATATCTACCTTTCTCTATTAAACCAGAAGACTTAAATACAGCTATTGCTGGATTTTCTGCTATTGGCGTTCAAGGTTTTAATATTACTATTCCTCATAAACAAACCATAATACCACTATTATCAGAAGTATCGGATATTGCCCAAGCGGTCGGGGCAGTTAATACTGTTTATAAAACAAATAAAGGGTGGGCGGGGACAAATACAGATGTCACAGGATTTCTGGCCCCACTACAAACCTATAATTGGGATTGGCATCAAAAAGTAGCCCTAATTTTAGGTAATGGTGGTGCTTCTCGTGCAGTTGTAGCCGGTTGCGCTCAGTTAGGTTTTGCAGAAATTCATGTCATTGGTCGGTCAATGGAAAAATTAGCTGCTTTTCAGCAAAGTTGGCTTAATTCTCCTCTACCCATAAATTTGGTAGTGCATAAATGGGAGGAATTGTCAAGCCTAATTTCACAGGTAGATTTGTTAGTTAATACGACTCCTATAGGAATGTACCCCAAAATTCAGGAGTCTCCAGTAGATGAGAATATGTTTGACAAGTTATCTTCAGCGGCGATAGTCTATGATTTAATTTATGTTCCTAGGCCTACGAAGTTTCTTCGGCAAGCTCAGATGAGGGGAGCGATCGCTATTGATGGTTTAGAAATGTTAGTCCAACAAGGCGCTGCTGCTTTAGAATTATGGTTACAACAGTTCGTACCTGTGGATGTTATGCGCTATTCTTTGCTTAATACACCCCCAGCATCAAATCCTAGATTATGATATAGTAGGGAATCTCGCACTGTCTCCTAAGAGGAGCCTTGGGAGGATGTCAATTCACTCTTGAGATAAGATTGCTATAATTCTATAATTTTATATCTCTAGTAAAGTTAGATTAATATTCCCTTTAAAAAAGGCAAGGCAAATCCTGTTTTTGTCCACCAATTTTGCTAAGTTTTTTGATATAAGCTAAAGTTATTATGCTGAGTCTAAATGTTAATTATATGCGATCGCGATTCCTGCCTAATATTATCATCTCCAGCTTAATTACAATAGCTATTTGGTTATGGAGTAGTCCTGCTTGGGCATTAATTCAAATTAAACTTAACGATATAAACTATAAAAGTTGTCCTACAGAACTTGGAAAAGGATCAATAACTAGTGGTTCTAGTATGGCAGCCAACTGCTTTATCATCAGTGGGAAAGCCAAAAATACCTCTAATAAAACTGTGTATGATGCTGATGTGTATGGCCGCATTTATGACGCTAATAACAATAACGTCATGCAAAATCGTACCAGACTTGGTTCAATTGAAGAAGTACCAGCATTTAGTACCACTGATTTTGAAATTAGAGTTTCAGTACCAGCGAATCTACCTACTCCCTTGAAACTTAAGCAATTTAAATCATCTGGTTTTCCTAATAAAGTTCGGTGGGAGCAAACTATTGAAGAATTTGAAGGATTTTAACCCCCCCGGCGGGAAGTCCCGCCCTCTTCTGAAAGAGAGTCTCAGGATGAAACCCAGGCATTATGTGTGTGGTTGTCCTAATTTTCTATTATAGCTGTTGACAATTATATATACAGTTATTATAAACACAACAGGGGAAGGGAATCACCTCGCCCCAAAGAGGCTGTTAGGGCTTCCCTGACTCAATAATCCCATGTTGTCCCATAAGCGCAACTCCAGGAGTATGTCGATAACTAAAAGCAGATGGACTTATAGAAATAAATGTCTTTTTACCATCTGCCCCAAGGATCGATTTATAGGTATTAATAAACTACCATACCACTTAATAATCCAGTTAAAGCTTGAGCTGCAAACTGGAGAGCAAAGATAGCAATTATTGGAGAAAAGTCAATGCCTCCTAAGGGTGGAATAATAGAACGAAATATATTTAGATAAGGGTCCGTCAACTGACTCAATACAGAGAATGGTGGGTCATACCAATTAACATTAGGGAACCAACTCAACAAAATCCTAATGAACATCAAAATCAAATAGATCTGAACAAATGTTTGTAAAGTCCCGGCTAATATTCCTATTGAAGCACTCATAAATAACTTTATTTTTTTGTGAAACTACAAATGAACCATTATACAACAGATTTCAGTATAGCTTTATCTTGTTAATCTATAGATCTGAAATTTGCTCCCTTTGCAATGTTATAATAAATCTGAACAATACTACAGAACCTGGTAGTGGCGCTTGGTAATGGAGAAATAGATGGAGGGACTTGACAGTCGAATAAAAATTAACTATGGTTAATTTAAAGTTACACAGTACCAAGTGATTCTGCTGCGTGGGTCATATATCAGTTACATACTGCGCTCAGTGGTATTACGTGAAACACCAAAGCTAGCTCCAAAGTTTATGCAGTTCCCGATGTGTATAAGTTTGGGTAAGCTTAGTAGAAGGGCCTAACAATTTCTCAGTATGGGGAGCGAGGGAAAAACTCAATATAAGGCTCACAGAGTGGGAAAAGTACTACTCCTGGGCCACGTTGTCCTATCCTAACCTGAGTCAATAACTACTACGTGAGCACCGACCACCCAAGGATTTAATATCAAATATGCTGTATTAGAAATATCAGATAATTCAGCTAGTTTTCCGCTTCACCACACTATTAAATTAATATATTATGGAGATGTAAACACTTCCTAAGACCCTTCTTCATAGATAGATTGCTCAGTATTAGTACTTACCAAATTTCCATTAACATCGCCTATTTGTTGGCGCACTTCATCAATTGCTTGATTTAACTGTGCTATTTTACTTTCCAAACTTTGGCGAGCTTTTTCTGTTCTGTCTGATTGTTTTATTGATTTTCGTTTTTCTGTATCTTGACTATCTAATAAGTTTTCTGCTAGATCTGCATCGTCAGATATGCTTGTCCCAACCAAAATTCCTAAAAATCCACCAAGCAAGCTACCAACTGCTGCACCTGCAATTAAACCACTTACAAAACCATCTTTATTACTCATGTTTAGCCAATAGCTAATTGTTTATACTATACATTAATGTATATATTATAGCAAATTAATAGATTTGATGTCAAAATTTAATTAAGACCAGATGAGCTAATTGGCCAACAACTAAGTCCCAAAAATTCGATCACCTGCATCACCAAGGCCAGGTAAAATATAGCCAACATCATTTACAATCTCGTCAATAGTTGCTGTATAAATAGCCAAGCTAGGATAAGTGGTACCTAGTTTTTGTAGAGCAGGTTTAGCAGCTATTACAGAAATAATTCTTATAGCAGTGGGGTCAACTCCACGCTGAGTTAATTCCGCCATTGCCTGCATGATTGTGCCACCAGTAGCTAACATTGGGTCGCAAATCAAAACCCGAACATTCGGGTCAAATTGGTTTGGAAGGTTATTCAGATAAAAATTAGCTTCCAGGGTTTCTTCATTCCTGACGATTCCCAAATGATAGATAGATGCTAAGGGTAAGACAGTTTGAGCACCTTCTAGTAATCCTAGGCCAGCTCGGAGGATGGGTATTACTACCATGGGAATTTGAGGATTGACAAAAGTAGCAGAACATTCAGCTAAAGGGGTCTGTACAGTTGTTTCTAGAACAGGCAACCAATCTCGAATTGCTTCATAAGTTAACCATCTACCTAACTCTGTCATAGCAGAGCGAAACAAAGGAGAGGGGGTATTAACATCACGAGCTATACCTAACCAATGCTTGACCAATGGATGGGGTGGGACATAAACACGAAGTTGCAAAGTCATGATTACAAAACTAAAAAAAAAATTTATTTTTTGGACTTACGCAGAAACCTGTTGGATCGAGGAAATTTCCTGATTCAACAAAAATAATTAGGACAATAAACTCGGTTTCTTTTTTAGGTGCGCAATTCCTGAGTTTATCAGAATATTGACTCTTATAGTCCCGCTCTACGGTCACGGGAATATCTTGTGGGAATACCAATCAATGTTAAATATCTCAGAAAAAAAATATGTTAGACCTAACATCCAGAAGGTATCTATAAACAAATATTAAGGAATGCTTAAAGATTAAGTCTTGGTGAATTATGGCAAATAACATCGAATACCGTAGCATAATTGCCATTATTCACTATTAAAAAAGCATAGTCTATATAAGTAAGGCTCCTACCCATTTTATGATGACTAAAGGAATTATCCTGCTCCGAAGCCAACATATTTGGTACTACACTAGTTCACTATTAATCTAAATCCACCCTATGTCAAATAAAACA
>JAKQYE010000075.1:7663-24559 GCA_023356605.1 Trichodesmium sp. MAG_R02
TATAAGTAAGGCTCCTACCCATTTTATGATGACTAAAGGAATTATCCTGCTCCGAAGCCAACATATTTGGTACTACACTAGTTCACTATTAATCTAAATCCACCCTATGTCAAATAAAACACAGGACTTACGTAAAGGCACTACTTGTAGTGTAAATATCTGAATTTATTGTCAAAAATGCACTATATATGGCGGTACTGCGTAAGTCCTAAAAACAATATCATAACCACTACACTAAAATCAAGAAAAGTATCAAAAGTTTTAGAATGGCAGGTTCTATCACATCTACCTCATTAAGTGACAAATTACCAGCAATACCTGAATATGATGCAATTATAATTGGCTCTGGCATTGGCGGTTTAGTTACGGTAACTCAACTTATAGTCAAAGGAGTAAAAATTATAGTCTCAGAAAGCTATATTATTCCTGGGGGTAGTTCCAGTTATTTTGAAGGGGAAGGATACACACTTGAGGTTAGTGCATCAATGATGTTCAGTTTTGACAAGAAAGGCACAACAAATTTACTTACTCGTGCTTTACTAAAATCAATAAAAGTATCAAAAGTTTTACAATGACAGTTTCTATTACATCTACCTCATTAGGTGACAAATTACCAGCAATACCTGAATATGATGCAATTATAATTGGCTCTGGCATTGGCGGTTTAGTTACGGCAACTCAACTTGTAGTCAAAGGAGCAAAAGTTATAGTCTTAGAAAGCTATATTATTCCTGGTGGTAGTTCCGGTTATTTTGAAAGGGAAGGATACACATTTGACGTTGGTGCATCAATGATCTTCGGTTTTGGCAAGAAAGGCACAACAAATTTACTTACTCGTGCCTTAGATGCTGTCAAGGTGAATATAGAAACCATTCCAGACCCAGTACAAATACATTATCATTTACCAGATAATTTAGAATTAAAAGTTCACCAACAGTATGAAAAGTTTATAGAAGAATTAACTCAAAAATTTCCCCATGAAAGGAAAGGAATCAGACAATTTTATGATGAATGTTGGGCAGTATTTAATTGTCTTAATTCAATGGAGTTATTATCCTTAGAAGAGTTAAAATATCTCTCAAAATCATTTTTTCAAAATCCTGGTTCTTGTTTAGGGTTATTGAAGTACTTACCTCAAAATGTTGGTGATGTTGCACGTCGATATATTAAAGATTCTAAGTTATTAAAATTTATTGATATGGAATGTTATTGTTGGTCAGTAGTTCCGGCAGATTTAACTCCAATGATTAATGCTGGTATGGTATTTTCCGACAGACATTATGGTGGTATTAATTATCCCAAAGGTGGGGTAGGAAAAATCCCCCAAAAATTAGTAGAAGGTTTAGAGAAAAATGGAGGAGAAATTCAATATAAAGCCCGTGTTAAAAACATTATCATCGAAAACAGAAAAGCGGTAGGAGTGGAATTAACTAAT
Source organism: Trichodesmium sp. MAG_R02 (assembly GCA_023356605.1). Lineage (GTDB taxonomy): Bacteria > Cyanobacteriota > Cyanobacteriia > Cyanobacteriales > Microcoleaceae > Trichodesmium. Next base: position 9,099 of record JAKQYE010000075.1, read on the forward strand.
GGTCAAATTTATCGAGGTAGACGGATCATTTCTAACGCTACAAGATGGGATACTTTTGGCAAATTAGTCCCTCAAGAAAATATACCTCCACGTGAGATGAAATGGCGGAGTAATTATCAAAAATCACCAAGTTTTTTAAGTTTACATTTAGGAGTAGAAGCGACCGTATTTCCTACAGGTACAGAATGTCATCATATTCTCCTAGAAAATTGGGAAAAAATGGAAACAGTAGAAGGTACAATTTTTGTTTCTATTCCTACACTATTAGACCCAGGTTTAGCACCGGAAGGTTATCATATAGTTCATACTTTTACACCTAGTTATATAGAAAATTGGCAAGGACTAGATATAAAAGAATATGAAGCTAAAAAAGAAGCAGCAGCAGAGCGAGTTATTTCTAGACTAGAAAATATTTTTCCCGGTTTAGATGCAGGTTTAGATTACATGGAAGTTGGTAGTGCGCGATCGCATCAAAAATTTTTAAATCGCGCAGATGGAACTTATGGACCTATTCCTCAGCGTAAATTAAAAGGTTTATTAGGAATGCCATTTAATCGTACTGCAATACCTGGTTTATATTGTGTTGGAGATAGTACATTTCCTGGTCAAGGTTTAAATGCTGTGGCATTTTCTGGTTTTGCTTGTGCTCATAGAGTTGCTACTGATTTGGGGTTATAACCCTAAGGGCCACTCAAAAGTCAATATAAACTTGACATAAAGTTAAAATTAATCTTTGAGTGAGTTTTTTCTATCCAATGTAGGGGTTAACGGCCACTAACCCCTACTAGATATAGCGCTTGCTGCGTAAGTCCTGTATCAAAATATAGTTGTAGGTTGTTAAGTGAAGCACAACCCAACAAAAATCTATATATATTTCTTTTTGTTGGGTTTCGGTAACTCAACTCAACCTACAAATACCTATAAAGGGTATCTCTTTGCTGATAATCTCTCCCCAAATTTGTAATAGCTTCCTGTAAATTTTCCACTTCCATACAAGTACCTCCAACAGCACCAGCCATTGTGGTAATATGTTCCTCCATTAAGGTCCCCCCAATATCATTACAACCCCACTTTAATGCCTCTTTTGCTCCATCCAAACCAAGTTTTACCCAACTCGGTTGATGATTAATAATCCAATTTCCTAAGAATATTCTCGACACAGCTGTTAACAATAAAACATCCAACAAAATAGGTTGGTCGTGCCCTACTCTCCGACGCAAAGGTGCAGGTGCTTCTTGTCCCACAAATGGTAATAAAATAAACTCTGTTATTCTTGCTGGATAATCTTTTTCAATAGCAGTTTGTTGGAGCGATCGCAATCTCTGTAAATGTAAAATCTGCTGTTTAGGAGTTTCAATATGACCGCACAACATAGTACTTGTGGTTGGCATTCCCAAGCGATGTGCTGTACCAACTATTTCTAGCCAAGTTCCTGTATCAATTTTTTCTGGGCAAATAATTCGTCTCACTGCATCATCCAAAACTTCCGCAGCAGTACCTGGCATTGACTCTACCCCTGCATCCCGCAAAGCAGCAATTACATATTCATAACTCACCCCATCCTCTCTAGCAATAAACTGAACTTCCTGGGGAGAAAAGGCGTGTAAGTGCAAATGGGAAAACTCGTTTTTAATCTCTCTTACCAGTTGCAAATAATAAGGTAAAGATTTTCCTGCAACTTTAGCTTGAATATTTAATCCTCCCTGCATACAAATTTCTGTTGCTCCACGTTGCACCGCATCATTAGCTTTTGCCAAAATTTGATTTATATCTAACCAAAATGCACCCGTCTTCCCGTCGTCTCGGCGAAATGCACAAAAACTACAGTGTTGTTCACAGATATTGGTAAAATTTATATTACGGTTGATCACGTAAGTTACAGTATTACCGGCTTGTTGTTGTCGGAGTTGGTCTGCTGTTTTCTGGATAGCGGTTATTTCTGGTGGAAGTTGAGTTAAGGCAAATTTTCCCAAATTAGGATTAGTAGTCGAGGATAACAATAAAAGTGTCTCTGCTGGAGATAGGTCATAACCTTGGAGAGCACGATTTAAAATTTTCTCCAGGTTTGTTTCTAGGTTTTGGTTTGTCAAATTGAAAGTAGTCATGTTTACCTGGTAAAAGGTGATAGTGAGAAAGTTGATAGCGGTTCTTATTTCAGTAAACCACAGTCGGGATATTCTATGAAATGCCTCTACTAGATTTTATAGTTATTTTAATTTAGATTGAGACTATTTTTTTTTGCTATAACTAAGTTTCAGCAGAAAAAGTATTTCATTTTTATTTTAAATAACTATAATTGTAACTTGAGGTCATCAACCTGAAAAGTACTGTAATCAAAATGTTACAGAACTTACTTAGCTACCAGCCTGTAATATTCTCAAGGAAGCAAATTTGAAATCAGTTGTTATAGTCGTTGCCATGACGCTTAGGACATTCTAGCGCCTCTGAAATTTAGTCAGTGCTGCGAAGGGGGGAATAGCTATTCGCCTCTATTAAATTCCTTCTAGAGCAATTTGAGTTAAGCGTTTGAGAATGGGAAGTACATCATAAAGTTCATTACCAGGATTAAGAGTAAGAAATCCTTTAGAAAGAGCATATTGTGGTATTTCTCCATTAACTAATTTAACAAACATAAAACCGCCACCAGTAGAAATCATGCCATAATTAGGGGGATTTGGATGAGGATTTGCTAACATATAAGCAAGAATTTGACCTCGCCCAACTTCTAGAGAAAATTCAGCTTTTTTAGACTCAATTACCATTGCCCAGAATTGGTCTTTTAACACTAACGTATCAATCTTACCTTTAATAATAACAGGACTTACGCAAATCAGCCTTTAAAACGCCATATGTAGGGGTAAATGGCATTTGCCCCCACTAGATATAGTGCCTGTGCGTAAGTCCTGAATAATATCCTCATCTTCGAGGGCTAAATTAACTGCAGGTTCGTTACGGATATACAATGGATATAGAAAAAATCCACCAATAAATAAGATGGGGTCAACTACTGACATCCTCACAACATTTTCTAGCACTGGCGGATAATCTATTAGGTTAAAAAAACCTGCTTTTACTTGGTCTAGGAGTTGTTTTTCTAAGTCAGTAAGTTCTGGTAAATTATCTTGCCATTCCCGGAAAAATTCCTCGTCTTGGTTTTTTTGAAGTCCTAAATTATCTATTAGGTAGCGGATGTTTATATCTTTAGCTGGAATAGTTTGAGTCATAGTTTTTGAGTAAATTTTATTGCTATAATTATTTGTTTTTCTAATCAGGAATCTTAGTCTAGTAACCAAGTTTATAAGTAATATTATATCTGGATAATAAGTGATAAAATTTTTTGTTTGTAGTAGGGCTTTAGCCCAGAAAATACAGAATATTTCATCAAAGTTGAGGTATAGCTATGACGGTCAATATACCAGCACTACAAAAGTTTTATTATTAATATTTCTACTTTATATATAGCAATCTGCACATAGGTCGCAACAGATATAATAATCAGGACTTACGCAGTGCCTCCATATATAGTGCATTTTTGACAATAAATTCAGATATTTACACTACAAGTAGTGCCTTTACGTAAGTCCTGATAATAATAACACATAGCAATCCGCGCATAAGTCGCAACAGATATAGCAATCCGCGCATAGGTCGCGACAGATATAATAATAATAATAATAATAATATATCCACTTCCCTAGACAAAAAATGAATATTTTAGATGGACTAGACGATTTTATAAATAAAATATGCATAGTCAAAAGAAATAAAAAGAGCTAAGGCACGTAAAAATAATTTTTTCGGGAAAATCCCACCGTAAAATCAGAGAATTATTAAATGTAACTCAGCAGTTTTATTAGTGAATGGAAAAATCAAGCAATGAAGAATATTGGCAATATTTTAGGACAGTGCAAGTTATCATAAATCTCAAGATTTTAGAGAATATTTGATGTTAATTAATAAAGAAAAAACCGAAGAAAAATGGTTTATAAATTGTCTAGAATTTGCTCCGAATTCCCCAGAACAAAACCCTGTAGAAGATATTTGGTTACAAACCAAAAACTTCATGATTGTATTTTATCATCTTTGTAGTTCTTTTAAAATATAGCAATCCGCGCATAGGTTGCGGCAAATCAAAAAGTAGATAAAAAAATTGAAACTCTTACCTGTTGGCTGTTGCCTGTTGCTTATTGCCTAAAAAGCAGTAAGATTTTTGCCACAAATAAAATAGGATTGCTACAGTTAAGTGGCTATTTAAATTTTTTGCAGATGGTCAAATATTTGATTTTCCAAAACTTTTTCAGTATAGAATTTTGCCACAACCTAAATAGAATCGCTATATAATAATAACATATCCACTTACCTAGACAAAAAATGAATATTTTAGATGAACTATACGATTTTATAAATCAAACGTGCATAGTCAAAAGAAATAAAAAGAGCTAAGGCACGTAAAAATAATTTTGTCGGGAAAACCCTACCGTGAAATTAAATAATTATTAAATGTAACTCAGCAGTTTTATTAGTGAATGGAAAAATTTTGAATTATAACTATTCAACATAATAAGTGCTCAAAAGTATATGGTTTGTAGTAGTGCTTTATCCCAGAAAATACAGAATATTTTATCAAAGTTGAGGTATAGCTATGACTGGCAATATACCCACGCTACAAAAGTTTTATTATTAATATTTCTACTTTATATACTTGGAATTTGCTGTATATATCTTATTGCTCAAGTCTTACTACAAGTTTTCATTATAACTATTTAACTAGACATGATATAACTCCTAGTATAGCATAGTTGCATAATTCTTAGTTGACAAATAGTATCTCTAATGATGTCATTGTGAGCTGGTAATCAAAAAAGTTAACCTTTAGAAGAAACAAAATTTTTATCCTACTCACTTTTATTTTTTAGGTATTGATTCCAGATTGAATTCAGAGTAAATACTGTAAAATTGTTCTCTAACTGCACATCTAATAATAACCGCTTCTTTAGGGATTGAATTAAGTTGATAGTTTCCTGAATAGATAGTTGTGATTGTTTAATTATTTCTGCTATTAAAATAGGTTGGTTTTGGTTGGCAATTTGCTCCATAATTCTGATTTCTATAGGAGATAAATTTTGCAATTGTTGTTCTAATTCTGCTTGTAATGCTTCTGGCAAAATCAGGGTTTTATATTCCATAAATTCTGCTACTTTACCGCTAAATAATTCTTTAATTATTGTTGCTGTTATATCTAAGCATTGCGGATTTCCTTGATAATTATTAATCAATTTTTCCCAGGATTCTTGATTTACTAATTGGTGTTTTTGGCAGATTTCTTTAGCAGCAACTCCTAAACTTCCTAAAATCAAGGTTTCCACTGGATAATTTTCTGTTTCTAATTTGAGAATTTCTGCAATTTTTTCTCTACTTATTAATAGTAGACAACTCTGATGGGAGACCGTGGCAAATAGTTGAAAAAAATCCCGATAATCTGAATAACCAGATTTGTATTGACCGGCAAGTTTTCCCGGAGCAAATAATTTTTGTACGTCATCAAATATGATGCAGCAAGGATATTTTGCTAAGTATTTTTGTAGTTGTGATAATAGGATTTCGATATTGTCGGAAACTTCTGTCTGTGGTGCGAAAATTTGCAGGAGGTTAGTGAGGGTTATGGTGAGGGTGGGAGAAAAGCGTAGGGTCCTATAAATGATGTAGTTGAAGGTAGGGGGTTTGGTTTCCTAACCCATTTATTTCTTCAATTAATCTTAGAGAAAGGGTCGTTTTGCCGATACCACTTATTCCTAAAAGGGAGACGACACGGAGGCGATCGCTAACTATCCATTTTGTCATGGTTGATATTTCCTCTCTGCGCCCATAAAAGTTGATAATTTCTGGCGCTTTGTCTAGGTCAATAATATGTTGAGTTGGTGTTTGTTGAGAGTTGGTTTTTATTGGGGAAGCGTGAGGGTTTGACGGACAGATATTAATGTTATTTGTTATGCTATTTTTACCGATAGCAAAATTGTAAATGTTAGCATTTTCTAAAATTGTTCTAAAATTTGCTTTGGTAATATTTTCACCGAGTATTTCCGATAAAGTTTTCCATAATTTAGCACCAATATACCTAACATGGGTTTCGCTAGTGTAAGTTTCCTCAGAATTTTTTTTGTAAGTCTGACCTTCTAAAGTGCGTTGCAATATAGTTTTTTGCAGATAGTTTAAATTTTCTCCGGTATGGTCATAAATTAGCTCCTCAGCCAACTTCAAAACTTCTTTAATATCCATAGATTGGTAAATGTTAATGTTTTAAAAAAATATAGCAAACAAATCCTACATTTTCTACAAATATTACAAATAAATTGAGGAAAAAAAATCACATTTCTTACTGACAAAGCCTGAATTAATCAGGAAAAATAGAGTATTAGGACTTTAATAAATAGACTAATCCGCAAGTTATGAAAACTTACTCAGTTATTATGCTTGGACCACGGGGTTTTGGGAAAACTGTGTTTTTAGCAAGTATGTACAAAAAGCTATCTACACAGGGGAAACTAGATTTTTTTCTGAAAGTTAAAGGTACAGAAAAAAGAAAGCGTTTGAATCACATTTACACAGAACTAGCTATTGGGGAAAAATGGCCTAAGGGCACAGATCCATCCGAAGTATCGGAATGGGAATTTACTTGTTGTGTACAAACAAAAGATTTATCTACTTATGATGTCTGCAAATTTGTTTATATAGATTATGCCGGAGGTAGGATAACTGAGACCAACGAAAGTTTGGAAGAAGACGAGGAGTTTAACGAGAAAATTGAGAAAGCAGATATTATGTTAGTCTTACTAGATGGTCAAAGACTTTGTAATCTGATGGGCCAGGACAAATCAGATAAAGCAGTATTTGGTCAAATTTTAAGTGATGTGAAAAAACAAATAAAATTAGATAGTATTATGGTCTTTGATAGTGCCTTATTAAGCCTAGAAAAAATTCAATTAATCTCTAATTTAAAATGGATAACTCGAGTCCCAATAACTTTAAAAAAAGCCAGGGAAATAATTGAATCTTACCTAGAAAAAGTAAAAGTTTCCCCGGAAACAGACCCGGAAATTCAAGAAATAACTAGGGAATTTCAAAAAAAAGATATAAATGGTTAGAGCAAAAAGTTACTTATGCTGGAATTAAACAAACATGGTTAATTGTTGAAAGTGCAGAGCGCAAAGAAAGTGATATACAGAAATTAAACTCAAAAATTGAACAAGAAAAAAAGACTGTATTAAAGTTAAGAAAAAAATCATAAATAACTGGATTTGATACAGTTGCTCAAGCTCAAAATTACTTAAAATTAATCAACAAAAAACTTAAATTATGGGAAGAGCAAATCTTTAGAAATCAATTCAAAAAAAATTAATAAACAGTCTATATTCTATCATCATTAAATAGAAATCAAACCAAGAGTCTCAGAAATAGAAAGAATAACTGTCGCAGCAGGCCGATTTATTTTAGCTACAAATATTGAGTCGTCTTCAGACTTTCATTGCTCAGAAATACTCTAGAATTATAAAAACCCAAATTGAACGTGGTTTGCTGATTAATCATTAAGCCACAATTTTTTGCCGATAGTTTTCTTGTCAAAAAACCAGAAAGAGTAGAAACAATACTGTTTATTATGTCACTGTGTTTATTACTGTATAATCTAGGGCAAAAAGAACTGAGGAAAACTTTAAAAACAAGCAATAGTTGGCTTGAGAAACCTATTAGGAAAACTAACAAATACTCCGACACTAAGATGGATATTTCAATACTTTCAAGTCGTACATTTCTTGAGAATTAATCAATCGCCAAAAGTGGTTAATCTCACATAAGACAGGAGCTTAATTTTAGAGTTTTTACCCTCAAGTTGTCAAAAATATTATCTGGGAAACAATAATAAGAAGCGATAGACTTCCAGTCCGCTTCGCGATCGCACTACTTGAAGAGCTAAGAAAATTAATTGATACGAACAACAGGAGTGTAGTTCCTCCTGTATGTTATGCTGCCAAAAGAAATCCCTGGTTTGCCCAAAATATTCATGCCACTAATTTTTTGTGTTCTATAGAATTAATTTGTTTAATTTGTTGGCTCAAAATAGTAATGATAATTCATGTATCTTTTTGTACTACATGCCGGAAATGCCGAATGTGGGTTAAATTATCATAAAAATCTTGATTAAGTCAATAATTGATGATAATGTTACTTTGGAAAAATACATATTTTGCGCTAAAATGAAAAAAAATATAGCTTGCAGAAATAGCAGACAACACTAAACAAAGTTTTTTAAAAATTAAATTTATACAACTTTAAAAATCTCAAATTTACTAATTTTTATTTATTAGTTAACCAAAAAATCCAAAAGATATGACAGAAACAACAGCCAAAGTAAGAAAAGCATTAATTCCAGCAGCAGGTTTCGGTACAAGGATGTTCCCAGCTACTAAAGTTGTGAAAAAAGAACTATTTCCCATAATAGACAAAGATGGCAGAGCTAAACCAATAATTCAAATAATTATTGAAGAGGCTATAAGTGGTGGAATAGAAGAAGTAGGATTGGTGGTACAGGAAAGCGATCGCCAAATTTTTACAGACTATTTCCAAGCTATTCCTAGTTATTATGAAAAACTCTCCCCGGAAAAACAAGAATATTGCCAATATTTACAAAATTTAGGCAATAAAATTACTCTCTTAACTCAAGAGCAGCAGGCTGGTTATGGTCATGCTGTTTTCTGTGCTAAAGATTGGGTAAGAGACGAACCTTTTTTGCTATTACTGGGGGATCATCTTTATACTTCTGAGGTCACAAAATCCTGTACAAGTCAAATTTTGCAAGTCTATGAACAGACGAATAAAAGTGTACTTGCTGTGAGAATTATCCCAGGAACAGAAATACATCATTATGGTTGTATTGGTGGAACTTTAGTTGCCGATAGTCTAATTAATATTGATACAATTTATGAAAAACCAGATCTAAATTATGCCAGAGAAAACCTTCATGTGTTAGGGATGAAAAAAGAACACTTTTTAGGAGTTTTTGGGATATATGTATTAACCGCAAGAATATTTGATTACCTAGAAGAAAACATCAAACAAAATGCGAGGGAAAAAGGAGAATTTCAACTGACATCTTGTTTAGATAAATTGCAAAAAGCAGAAGGAATGACAGGGTATTTAGTCAAAGGGCGATGTTTTGATACCGGGATGCCAGATGTGTATTGGCAGACAATGATAGATTTTCGTAATGCTTGATAGTATGATTGTAGGGGAAAATCAGAAAACTAGGAAAAAACTTACTATGACTCATTTTGGTCTAATTTGTCCGGCATCGACAGGACACCTAAATACAATGCTTCCCTTAGGACAAGAATTAAAAAGGCGTGGTCATCGTGTCACCACGATAGGGACACTTGACGCTGAAGCTAAGACACTAGCAGCAGGATTAGAATTTGTTGCCTATGGCACGGAAGAATATTCTAAAGAGGGCACAGCAGAAGCTTTAAATCACCTGAGTAAACTCAGCGGGTTAGCTGCATTTCGCTATACGATTACACTATTCAAATACGGGACAAATGTTTTGCTTCGGGATGCTCCGCAAGTCATCAAAAATGCTGGTGTAGATGCTTTGTTAATCGACCAAGCTTCATCAGGAGGATCGATAGCGGATTTTCTAGATATTCCCTTTATTACTATTTGTAGTGCAGTGGTACTGAATCAAGATGAGAATGTTCCTCCCCATTTAACCAACTGGAAATATCACCCCACCTGGTGGACCAAACTCCGTAATAGAGCTACCTGGACTTTATATGGTTCTCTGAAAAAACCTATTGAAGAGTTAGTAGCTGAGTATCGTCGTCAATGGAATTTACCTTTGTACTCTGACCCCAATAAGGTAGGATCTCTATTCTCGGTTAGTCCCTATTCTCAACTGGCTCAAATTAGTCAACAACCTGCCGAGTTAGAATTTCCTAGAGAAAATTTACCTAAGTGTTTTCATTTCACAGGACCTTATCATTATTCAGATACTAGAGAACCTGTTTCCTTTCCTTGGGAACAGTTGACAGGTAAACCTTTAATTTATGCCTCTATGGGAACTGTACAAAATCGTTTGGTTGACATATTTTATCAAATTGCAGCAGCTTGTGAGGGGTTGGATGCTCAGTTAGTTATTTCTCTGGGAGGTTCGGCCACTCCAGAATCCCTACCCAACTTAGCAGGAAATCCTCTAGTTGTTGAATATGCACCCCAATTAGAAATACTGCAAAAAGCTACTCTCACTATTACTCATGCAGGTATGAATACAACTTTAGAATGTTTAAGTAATGCAGTACCAATGGTTGCTATTCCTATTGCTAACGATCAACCAGGAGTAGCAGCGCGAATAGCTTGGACTGGAGCCGGAGCAGCGATACCACTGAAACGTTTAACAGTACCTCGGCTACGAACAGCTATTTCTCAGGTGCTCACAGAACCGTCATATAAGCAAAATGCTTTGAGATTACACAAAGCAATTAAACGAGCAGGTGGAGTCACTCGTGCTGCTGATATTATTGAACGGGCAGTATCAACAGGTAAACCAGTTTTAACAGGAACTATATAAATAACTAGCTAGGAGAAAACTAATTATGACTCATTTTGGTGCTATCTGTCCTACACATTTTACAGGACATCTCAACACAATGCTGCCTTTGGCACAAGAATTAAAAAGGCGGGGTCATCGCGTCACCTTTATAGGAATAGTTGGTTATGAAGCCAAGGTACTAGCAGCCGGATTAGAATTTATTGGCTTAGGCCAAAAAGAATTTCCCCCAGGGGTAATGACAGAATATTTGTATCATCTGAGTCAACTCAGCGGGATACCTGCTTTGCACTATGTTTATAGTACGATTTTCATAAAGGAGACAAATGTTTTGCTTCAAAATACTCCACAACTTATCAAAGATGCTGGCATAGATGCTTTGCTTATTGACTCAGTTTCAAGAGGAGGGGCAACTATCGCCACTCTTATGGGAATGCCTTGGATCAATATTCATAGTGTAGTGGTATTTTATGAAGAAAATAGCATTCCTCCTATTTTCACTAACTGGAAATATAACCCAGCCTGGTGGGCAAAACTGCGTAACAAATTTGAGTACCGTAGATCTAGAGGCTGGTCTAAACCTTTAAAAGAAGTGGTGAGTAAATATCGTTGTCAATGGAATTTACCTTTGCAACCTCAGCCTGATACTCCTAATTATCAACTAGCTGAAATTAGTCAACAACCTGCTGAGTTAGAATTTCCCAGGGTAAATTTGCCTGAGTGGTTTCATTTCACAGGGCCTTATCATTATTCAGGTACTAGAGAACCTGTGCCCTTCCCTTGGGATAAGTTGACTGGTCAACCTTTGATTTATGCTTCTCTGGGAAGCTTAGTAAATCGTTTTTTCGATGTCTTTGAGAAAATTGCAGCAGCTTGTGAGGGGTTGGATGCTCAGTTAGTTATTTCTCTGGGAGGTTCTGCCACTCCAGAATCTCTACCCAACTTATCAGGAAATCCCCTAGTTGTCAAATATGCACCCCAGTTAGAACTGCTACCAAAGGTGACTCTGACTATTACTCATGCAGGTCTGAACACAACTCTAGAATGTTTAAGTAATGCAGTACCAATGGTTGCTATTCCTATTACCTTTGATCAACCAGGAGTAGCGGCACGAATAGCTTGGACTGGAGCCGGAGCAGCGATACCACTGAAACGTTTAACAGTACCTCGGTTACGAACAGTTATTTCTCAGGTGCTTACACAACCGTCATACAAGCAAAATGCTTTGAGATTACAGAAAGCAATTAAACGAGCAGGTGGAGTCACTCGTGCTGCTGATATTATTGAACGGGCAGTATCAACAGGCAAACCAGTTTTAACAGGAACTATATAACTAGGTATGGTCTGCCGAAAAAGTCTGTTTAAGAAGCAGAGAACCCACCCCATATAGCGGTACTTCGTAAGTCCTAAATATGTAGACATGTGAGCACTCATAGCTATATTTATCCCTTGATTTTTCTGGCATGGGAGTGCCAGAAATACTAATTTTTTCAGCCTTGTTGGGCCGAAAACCAGGTAGTTTTTTTCGACAAAAAACGCTAAAACCTTTACGTGCCAATGCTTTTATATTTAATCAGCAAGCCCTAGGTAAAAATTTGCCATTACTTTCTAGGTAGTCCTGAAATGGCAAGGGCATCAAAACTATTGACTAATTCCCAATATTTTTTGATATCCCAGAAAAAAAGGTAATATAGAATTTGGTATAAGTTCTGGTTTAGCCAGCATCAAAGATGATTTTCATCTGTTATGAAAATTCCAAATTAAGTTAATCATAGAGTAGTAGCTAAGGATTTTTCATGACTATCACTGGGGATTTTAACAGGGGTTCGTTTTCCCTTGACTACCATTCTTACCCCATCTGATGGAGCCATCAACAGACCCCGACGCACTGCTTTAACAGGTTTTTTGTCAGCTAATGCTAATTCCCAACTAGACAGTATTGTTGCTAATACTAGTTTCATCTCAAATAAGGCAAAAGCCATACCAATACACCGACGGTTCCCCCCACCAAAAGGCATATATTCATAAGGAGAATATTGACGCTCTAGAAAACGTTTTGGCCTAAACTGCTTTGGTTGAGGATATAAATCTTCCCGATGATGGGTTAAATAAATACAAGGACTCAGAAAAATTCCTGGTTCAAACTGATAACCCATAATCTCTAGGGGTGACTTCACTTGTCGCTGCATTGCCAATAGTGCTACGGGATATATCCGCAGAGTTTCTTTGCAAACAGCATCCAAATAGGGCAACTTGAAAATTTCCATCGGAGCAGGGGAATTTCCTAGTGCATCAAGTTCTTGCAGCAGTTTCTCCAGAACCTCTGGTTGACGGTGACACCAGTAAAATGCCCATGCCAAACTCGTTGCCGTAGTCTCGTGACCAGCTATCAATAAAGTAATTAATTCATCCCGTAATTCTACATCTGTCATTGGTTGCCCTTCTTCATCCCGTGCCGCCATCATCAAGGACAAAATATCCGTGCGAGTAGGATCAGGATTTTCGTGACGTTCGGCAATTTCAGCATAGATTAGTTTGTCAATATCTCGTTGGTTCTGCATTAGCCGTCCCCAAGGACTTGAAGGACCCCAATCTTTTTGCAGTGCAGGGAAAACCAGTAAAATTGACCTGAAAATAGATTTTTGCCCCTCAAATCTGAGAGTAAGTAATCTGTCTATTTCTTGTAAGCGTTGCCCTTCCTCTAAGCCAAATACAGCTTTTAAAATTACCTGAAAGGAGATTCTTTGAGTAGAGGAGCGAATGGGAAAAGGTTTGTCTGTTGTCCACTGAGATGTTACTTTCTCAATAATTTCACGAATTAGCTCACCGTAAGCTATCATCCGTTGACCATGAAATGGTGGGGTTAAGAGTTTCCGTTGTCTTTGATGGCGATCGCCTGAAAGTGCTAGTATAGATTGCTCTCCCACAAAAGGCAATCTTGCACCATTTCCACCTGCATCTAATTTTTCGGGATCTGTTCTAAAAATCTCTTGAATTCCTTGGGGGTTACTGATGATTACCATTGACTGTTTGCTAGGACCTAGTAAAACAGGAATGGTAAAAATATCACCATACCTTCTAGCACAGGTTTCTAGAAATTCTAAGGGCTTGACAGTTTGTTGCAGTTTGTTCAGCAACGATAGATTTTGAGGACCTTCTGGGAGTTGTGATGTTACCATTTATTTTTTTTCTGAGCTTGACTACTACTAATATAGTATATGTATTGGTATTTAGCAATCATAGTAAGTCATTTTATCTGTCATGACCTAGAGTACCAGGAAGAATATAGTCTGGTGTTTGAATCTCTGGATGTTTTTTTAATAACCGATCAATTTTTTGCTTGACTTCGATCATTTCTAAATCTGTAAGTTGATATTTCCTAGTATGATTACGGGATAAGTGTGAACCAGCCTGAGAGTCTTGCTCAAATACCTTACAAACATTAGTTCTTTCATAAGTTGGTAAACCACAATATTCAAAAATTGAAGCCATCATCTCCTGTGGAGATTTCACTAAATCTTCGTAACGTAAGGCTAACATCGGTACACCTTTTTGAGAGAGTTCTAAGTAGCGTTCCATGGCAGACAACCAAAGAGTCGAATAAAAATCAACTGCATTTGGATCCCTGAAGTCTATAAAATCTGAATAACTTTTAATCAATGGAAAAAACCTACTGTAATAATCAAGGTTGTCTTCTAAACCCTGAATCAAAGGACGTACATTTTCGTGAGCGCGGATAAATGATGGCACTACATCCGCTGCACTTCTATACAAAAAAATTACTTTAGCATTAGGAAATAATTCGTACATGAGATCAGCAATCTCAATACAAAAGCCTCTAGGTTTAATGACACACCATGAAGGTTGAATTTTCGGAGTAGGTTTACAAATTAATCTAGTGCAAACATTGAGAAGTTCTCTTATTTGAGTGTCTAAACTACCATCCGGAGTTCGCAAACCAACTAAATTGCAAAAAACATCTGGTTCCGATAGACTAAGAACATAATCTAACTGATTAAATACTTTACTAAGTAAAGTAGAACCGCAACGTCCTACAGAATAGATAAGTATCAGATTCTCAGTGTAATTTCTTATGCTCTTTGCTAAATCAAATAAATCGTGATAAGGAACAGCAATTAATCTCTCAGCAGATTCAAACTGAATATTATAAACAAAAGAATAATCTGAGATTTCTACTGGAGTTTCTACAAAAATAGCCTGTTGACTAGCAGGTTCTAGACAATACAAACTAATATTTGGACTATTAATAATAATTCTTGAATCAATATTTTCTCCTTCTACATACTGAAAATCTTCCAATTTTGCAACTGCCCTTGGATTTGTTCTGGGCTTACTTTGAATGTTAAGAAATTTGGCAGTCATGGTAAATTTTAATTCTAATTATAAGTTGAGATATTTAAACTAATATATCTCAACAAGTCAGGGGCAAAAACTAGAACATTGACAGTTGAATGTCCTCACCTATTTGCATAGCGCTATAATATCATAAATGTTATTATTCTATTATATCTAGAGATCGATTATATTAAACCTATTTTAGATATAATCTTCTACTAATGGTATTGTAGAACAGATTGTGTTATCATAAAAAATTATCAGGACTTACGAAAAGGGACTAAATGTAGTGTAAATATCTAAGATAATTATCAAAAATACACTATATATAGCAGCACTGCGTAAGTCCTGATTATATTACAACCATCAAGAATATGCAATCTGAAGTGGTGAGTAACTCTGTGGATAAACCATATCTGGATTTATGTTCAAAAATTGATTTTAGCCCAATTTTTATCATGGGACAGCATCGTTCGGGAACTACTTTATTGTACCAAAATTTAGTTGCTAC
>JAKQYE010000076.1:0-16428 GCA_023356605.1 Trichodesmium sp. MAG_R02
ACAAAAACATCGGAGTTTCCCCCAACTCCCGCAACCTCCCCTGTAACTGTCCCCACAAATTTTCACCCTGTTCCGGCAAATAAGCACGGACAAAATCCCGCATTTGAGATTCCGTCAGAGGCTGCATTTCCAGCTTTTTCTCAATCCGCAAATCTCCCCCCAGACTCAAATCTCGGGTCGAAAACACCATAGCAGTTTGTGGGTAGTCTTGCCGGAACATTCTCACCTGTTGTCGCGCCTCCTCCGACGCCATCTCATTAAACCCATCAAATAGCAGCAAAAATTTACCTTGAACCAGCAAACCTTTCAGAATCTCTTCATCTATATATGTATTGTGGTTGTGCTTATAAATAAAAGCTTGAATTCTCGAAAGTACAGAAGATTTACTGTAGCGCAATTCTATGAGAATAGGAATTTGGCCATTTTCCCCAGACCAGACCTTATGTGCCTCCTCCAACAACAACCTGGCCAAAGCAGTAGATTTTCCCGACCCCGGTCTTCCCACCAACAAAACATGATTAGCCGCATATTTCCGTAAACCCTCCAAAACCGTCAACCGTTCAATTTTCTCTTCTGGGTTTTTCCCCTGCCTTTCCTCTGACTTAACCCCTTGTACCATCAAACCCAAATCCAAAAAAGGAAAAATATTTTGCCCTTGCTCATGGGGCCTTTTTCCCGCCACATCCGTCAGAGTATAAACCTCCCACCAACGGTCATACTTTTGGCAAACTGATTCTAGATAGGGCCCCCAATTAATCATGTTTAGAAATTAGAAATTAAAAGTTAGAAGTTGAGACTTTAATTTTAACCTTTCATCCAGACTACTGCCCGAGTTAACCAAAATCCAATAATATTGAATAATTATCAATCAAATCTTCCGATAAATACCTTGAAAGAACTTTTAATTACTGGAACTGATACTGACGCTGGCAAAACAATATTGACCATCGCTCTTGCTGCTTACTGGCAAACTTACTACAAAAACCAGAAGTTAGCCCTGTTTAAACCTATTCAAACTGGCATTGGCGATCGCGAACTCTACACCCAACTATTTTCCCTGGAACAATCTCTTGACGAAATAAACCCTGCATGGTACGAAACACCAGTTGCACCACCAGTAGCATCAGAAAAGGAAGGTCGTGTGATACAATTAGATAAAATATGGTCAACCTTTACAACCTTGCGAGAGCAAAAAGATTTTGTATTAGTTGAAGGTTTGGGAGGACTAGGTTCCCCTGTAACTAAGGAACTCACCGTAGCAGACATAGCTAGAGATTGGCATTTACCCACTATTTTAGTAGTACCGATCAAGTTAGGAGCGATCGCTCAAATAGTAGCAAATGTCGCCCTAGCTCGTCAAATGAAAGTTAATCTCCGCGGCATTATCCTCAACTGTGTCAAACCCTGTTCAGAACAACAAATAGCCGACTGGACTCCAGTTGATCTAATTGAATCTTTAACTCAAATGCAAATTTGCGGAATTATACCACACTTAGCAGACATTACCGACTTAGCTAAATTAGCAAAAGTCGCTTCTAACCTAGACTTAGAGAAATTTCTGCCAATAGTGTCAAAAGTCAAAAGTTAAAAGTTACAGCGCTTTTCAGATTGAGAAACCACATCGTCACAACCAAAACCTTGTAGGGAGCCTCCATAGAACCTCCCTAGTGTAGTCTACTAAAATAAAAACCACTGTAAAACTGAAAACTAAAAACTGAAAAATTAAAAGCTAAAAGTTAAATTTTTAATTATTCAGAACTTAGCCAGAACTGCCATATCTATTAGAGGCATTAGGCATTTCGCCTCTAAAACCCTCAAAACTGAGAAGTTAGAATTTAGAAATTAGAAGTTAAATTCTTAATTATCAAAAATATGGTATCAACTATTCCCAACTCAAATTCCGTTATCGAATCTCAACTGCGCCCAGACATTAGAAAATTGCAACCTCTATTAGTTGAGTGGCGACGACATTTTCATCAAAAACCAGAATTAGGTTTCAAAGAACACTTAACAGCAAAATTTATTTCTCAAAAATTACAAGAGTGGGGCATCGAACATCAAACAGGAATTGCTAACACAGGTATAGTCGCAACTATTAACAGCAATAAACCAGGGCGCGTACTAGGTATTAGAGCCGACTTAGATGCACTACCAATACAAGAATTAAACGACATCCCATATAGATCCATACATAATGGTGTAATGCACGCCTGTGGCCATGATGGACATACAGCGATCGCTCTCGGTACTGCCCACTATCTCGCTACTCATCCTGAAGATTTTAGTGGCATAGTAAAAATCATCTTCCAACCTGCCGAAGAAGGACCAGGAGGCGCTAAACCAATGATTGAAGCAGGAGTACTCAAAAATCCTGATGTAGACACCATCATTGGTTTGCACTTGTGGAATAATCTCCCCCTGGGCACATTAGGAGTCCGCAGTGGTGCTCTTATGGCAGCCAGCGAAAGATTTAATTGCACAATTTTAGGGAAAGGTGGCCATGGAGCCATGCCACATCAAACGGTAGATTCCATTGTAGTAGCAGCACAAATTGTTAATGCATTACAAACAATAGTAGCTCGGAATATCAATCCTATAGATTCAGCAGTTATAACTATAGGGCAGTTGAATGCAGGTAGAGCCTTTAATGTTATAGCCAATACTGCTAGAATGGCTGGTACAGTGCGCTATTTTAATTTGGATTATGAAAATTATTTTAGTAAACAAATAGAGAAAATAATTTCTGGAATTTGTACAAGTTATGGAGCAAATTATGAGTTTAATTATCAACCACTTTATCCACCATTAATTAACAACCAAAAAGTTGCAAATTTAGTTAGAAGTGTTGCGGAATCAATAGTAGAAACTCCCGCTGGTGTTGTCCCAGAATGTCAAACTATGGGAGGAGAAGATATGTCATTTTTCCTACAAGAAGTACCTGGTTGTTATTTCTTTTTAGGTTCTGCAAATTCCGAAAAAGGTTTAGCTTATCCTCACCATCATCCTAGATTTGATTTTGATGAAACAGCTTTGGGAATGGGAGTAGAAATGTTTATCCGTTGTGTAGAAAAGTTTTGTAGTCAGAGATAATTTTGTTGCTTCTTTAGGAAAACCAAATTCTTCTTTTAAACTGGTTTTTTTGAGTAAAAATCCAGTTTGTTTATATTTTGAAAAAGGTCAATAATTAAGCCACAGTGGGTCTTAGAACGAGTTCTGTGTAATAATTATAGGACTTACGCAGGCAAACTGAGAAACCCGGTTTCTCGTAGATATTTATGTGTTAAAAACAATGATTTACTGTCTTAACCGGGTTTCTTTGCATAAGTCCTGAATTATTTAGGGACTTATTCACCACAGTTAGAACCCATTTTAGCTGGTATTTCAGGGATTCACAGCTAAACTTTTGTGCATTTAAACGACAAATTGATTGTATACCTCCCTTGAGAAAAAACCCTTCTAAATTCTAAATTATAAATTCTAAATTCAGACTTTTATTGGTCAGTATGGAAAAACTTCGCCCCTAGTGTAAAATACACAATAAAATTAATTACTATTAAAAATTTAAAGCTGTACCATATAGGCTATTGTACCCTACAGGGAGAATAAAATTATGACTCATCGTCCAATAATCCTAGGCATTGTAGGCGATAGCGCTGCAGGTAAAACCACTTTGACTAGAGGGATAGCTCAAGTATTAGGGCCAGAAAATGTCACTATTATCTGTACGGATGATTACCATCGCTATAGTCGAAAACAACGAGCTGAAATAGGTATTACTGCCCTTCACCCAGATTGTAACCATCTCGACATAATGCAGCAACATCTAACCCTGCTGAGTACTGGACAACCAATTCTCAAACCTATTTATAATCATTCAACCGGAGAATTTGACCCTCCCGAATATATTCAGCCTAAAAAATTCGTGATTGTTGAGGGACTACTGGGTTATTCCACCAGGGGGGCAAGAGATTGTTACGATGTAAAAGTCTACTTAGCCCCTTCAGAAGAACTAAGAGCGAAATGGAAAGTAAAACGGGATACCATGAAAAGGGGTTATACTGAGACACAAGTCCTGAAACAATTAGTAGAGCGGGAACCAGACTCAGAGGCGTTTATCCGTCCCCAACGTAAGTGGGCAGATCTAGTGGTTAGTTTCTATCTTCCTTTAAAAAATACAGATAGTTCTCAACTTAATGTCCGTTTGGTGCTTAGACCAACTATTCCCCACCCAGATTTTTTAGAGATTCTCGATCAAGGTAGTCCTAGTTTTCAACCTGCAGTCCGTTTAGGTTTAGACCGAGATATGGGTAAACCAGTAGATGTCTTGGAAATTGACAGTAATGCTACTAAGGCACAGGTAAATGAGTTAGAGATAATTCTCTGCAAGGAAATGCCCTACTTAAAAGATTTCTGCTCCCTGGAAGCAGACTCAGATATAGGTAAGCTAGTTGGTACAACTGGGGAGTTGCTTCGGAGTTATCCTCTAGCTTTGACTCAATTACTTATTTCTTATCACATGATTAAGGCCACTAATATTTATCTGTAAAATTATCGTAGAAGTTGTAAATACGAAACAGGGGTTAAAATTTCTGGGTTTTGTCAGGGGTAAAGCGTCACTAAAACTTAACATATGAATGAGTGCTAATGGTCAGTTATTAAGTAAATTTTGAAATATAAATTATGGCAAATAAAATTTCTGCTGAAGAATTTTTTGATGATTGGTCTGTCAAGTATGATGATCTGTTCAAAGCTCCCAAGTCTTATGTGCATTACCTCAATGAAGCAGCTAAAATATTCCATCAATATAATTACCATCAAGGTAGTATTTTAGATATTGGTTGTGGTACTGGACTACTAAGTGAATTATTACAAGGAAATTTTGAATATACAGGAATTGATATTTCTAGTAAAATCCTAGATTATGCAGCTAAAAGAGGATACCAAACTATCCACAGATCAATTGAAACAGCTTTACCTGAAATTGAAGACAATTCCTACGATTTTGTTTTTTGCCTAGGTTCATTGTTATTTATTGAAGATGTTAAAACAGCAGTTGAACATATTTATCGAGTAGCTCGGCAAGCTATTTTAATTAGTCTTGATGAGACAACGGAGGAATATATTAAAAAATTTGCTGTTCCAGTTTATAACCATTCAAAAATTACAGTTAAAAATGCTATTGAAGATTATTTTATATTAGGTTTTACTTCTTCAACTACAGGTATTTCTATCCGAACTCGTCTGATTTATATTGAACAAAACAGCTAAAGCTGATGATAAATAAGTGGTGATGATTTCTAGTTTACCCCCTGAAAATGAGAAAGTTATACTGAGAACATCACTACTTTAAAAATGTGTCTTTCCTTAGAAAACAAAAGGCAATATAGAAGTCGGAGCGGGTATCATTTCAGCACCCCGCAAGTCTAATAGTTGCACAATGATTAGATAGGCGATCGCCAAGGCAATAGAAATAGCTCCAGTAATAATAGCCACAATTTTTCCGCGATTCATTATCTTTTACTCCTAAAATTATATAATAAACAAAAAAATTAGCTTTTTGCAAGTGAGGTTGAGGAATGAAGCCAAACATACCCTTTTAATAAGCCTACCCCACTATTGAAACAATCCTTATATTTAGGTCATATAAAAATCATGACATCCACAAAAATTTCCTTTGTGGGATAAATTCATCTAAACAGAATTTTCGAGTAGCTTGGGTAGAGTTTCGGGAGCGATCGCTAGATTTTGAATTTAGGGCTTCTCAGTTAACTTTATTAACAGGACTTATGCAGGCAAACTCCGCAACCAGGTTTCTCGTAGATATTTATGTGTTAAAAACAATGATTTACTGTCTTAACCGGGTTTATTTGCGTAAGTCCTGATAGTATAAGAAGGTCAATCTCACATATAGGTATAATTAATTTTGTGTGCCTGCTTAGAAATTTATATTTTGGCATCAATTAAATTAGCAATTTTACTATAGTAATCTTGTATTTCTGGTATGGGATAACTATCAGCAAAAGCAATTGGTACAAGGTAAGGAACTACTAATAGTTCATCATTATTTTCTGATATATTGTTAGTTGTATTTGAATCAGTCTCATACTTTTCATCTTTTTGATTTTGTATACTTTCAAGCAAAAAAAACCAAAGATTTTTAACTTTATCTAAACCACTTTTTGTCAGATCAGGTACAGGGGAAAAAACAAAATTAATGGATAGATTTTTCAGACTTTGAAGAGATTTTAGTAGTAACTCCATTCCCTGTTTGTTTTGTTCGTTAGGGAAAAGAAAAATAATTGCTTCATCAGCAGCTTGAATTAATGATAAAGCACCCCATTGATTAATTCCATTTCTTGAGTCAATTAAGAGAATATCTGGTTTTAATTGTTCCTGAATTTCCTGCTTAAAAATAGACCAAAGATTTTGATTTCCATCTATAACAGTTGTGGCATAAAGATCGTCAACTTTAGACATATAATCAAGACTAAGATATCCAGCAGGAACAACAAAT
The DNA here is from genome assembly GCA_023356605.1 of Trichodesmium sp. MAG_R02. Lineage (GTDB taxonomy): Bacteria > Cyanobacteriota > Cyanobacteriia > Cyanobacteriales > Microcoleaceae > Trichodesmium. The sequence goes on from JAKQYE010000076.1 coordinate 6,515, forward strand.
ACTCTCCCTGTAGCATTAGGTATTTTTGCCTCACCAAATATTTCTGTAATTAAAACACTGGGGTCTACTTCATCTGGTAAGTAGGAACGTTCGTAGAAATAATCAACAATTCCATATTTTGGCTGTTGCTTAAGCTTAAATGCTGTACTTAACCCAGGTGCTTCTAAATCTAAATCTATAGCTACAACTTTATGGCCTCCCATGGCTAAAATTGAAGCCACATGAGTTAATGCAGTAGTCCGACCTACTCCTCCTTTAAAAGAATAAAATGTTACTGTTCTGGGTATACTGGGTTCTTGCTGGGGTAGTTGAGGTTGATCTTGTGGGTTTGCTGCCTGATTAGCTAAATCTTGCCAAGTAATGGGCGAGAGTCTATCAGAGATTTGTGGAGGTGAAATATTTAATGATTTAGCTTCTTTAGGTGTATATAAGGAAAGAAACCCAGGAGATAAATGAGGTACTTCAGATTTTAGCAAATTGGAGATTTCTTCTTTCCGTTGAGGAATAGATAAACCAAAAAAGTTATTACTAACTAAAGTTAAATTGAGCAAACCTGAGGTGGAAAAATTTACATCAACCCATTCTTTAGCGTTAGGGTTTTGAATGTATTTATTTACTATATTCTGCTTTAGTAGTACTTGCCAGTTTTCTTCCATTTCAACCTCCTTAAAGTATGGTGGCTTGTTTTTGTAGCCATCTTATAAGCTTTGTATATGTTGTGAACCAGCTTTCATAATTTATATTATCAGCTTCAATAGCGCAATAACGTATATCTATAAAATTTTGACCTATTGGGTTTTCAACTTTATCTAACCATTCTCGGACTTGGGGATTTTTTTCAATTCTGTATCTAAGTTTATTATGTTGTTTTAATGCTTTTATATAGCTATGTCCTGGATTAGTAAAAGTATGCCCTGGATTATTGTTATCTGTTTTCCATTCTTTAGTTGCACTATTTGGTAAAGTAGCAAAAATTATTGCTTTTAATAAGCACTCAATAGTTATACATCCAAAATGTATAGCTGCAATTTTTCTTTCCGATTTATGTAATATTTCTGTATCATAATAGCGTTCTAGAAAAGCTGCTTGGTAATCTTCCATAAACAAAAAAATATAACTTTAATAATTTTAATTTAACATTAAACTTCTGAGACTATAATACCATTTATTAAAAACTTCTCTACATCTTCTTGGGTAAGGGAGTAGTTATAAATGTTGTATACCACTGTGGAATAAACTCATCTGTTGGGTTGCTCTAGTGCTTAACCCAACCTACAGTATTATAAATTCAGTCTCAGGCTACTAGCTTAACCCAAAACGTCTACGCAAAACCTCCACCAAAGTCAGAAAATCTTCTGGCAAAGGAGCGATCGCTTCTATCAACTCCCCAGAAACCGGATGTTGTAACTCCAGTCGCCAAGCATGAAGAGCTTGACCAGTTAAATTTACCCCCACTGAACGACCCTTCCCATAAATAGTATCACCTACAATAGGATATCCTATTTGAGCACTGTGAACCCGAATTTGATGAGTCCGTCCAGTTTCCAACCGAAACAACATAATGGAAAAATTTCCCAAACGTTCCTTAACTTCCCAGTGAGTAACAGCAATTTTTCCACCTCTCTCAACTGCTGTCACCGCCATTTTTTTGCGGTCTCCCCGATGACGACCGACAGGTAAATCTATTGTACCACTATCCGTTTTCGGACTACCATAAACCACACCTAAATATTCTCGTCTTGCTGTTTTTGCTTGCAACTGTCCCTGTAAATGTTGATAAGCTTGGTCTGTTTTTGCTACCATTATTGCGCCGGTGGTATCCTTATCCAACCGATGCACAATACCCGGTCGTTGCACTCCTCCAATACCTGCCAAAGATTTACAATGAGCTAAAAGTGCATTAACTAAAGTACCCTCTGAATGGCCGGGAGCTGGATGTACTACTAAACCTGCTGGTTTGTTGATGATTAATAAAGCATCATCTTCATAGAGAATGTCTAAAGGAATATCATTAGCTTTTATTGCCAAAAGAGTTGGTTGGGGAATAGTTACAATAATTTTATCTCCCTTTTGTACTGTTGCTTTTTTAGAAGTACAGAGATTATTGTTTATTTTTACATGGCCTTGGGAGATTAACTTTTGGATATGCGATCGCGATAAGTCTAGCATTTTTTGAGACAGCCAAATATCCAAACGTTGATTTATTTCATACTCACTATTTACTTCTAAAATAATTGGACTTTCATCACTCATGATTTTTGATATTGCTTTATCAAACTGATATAAAATGTTATAATAAGTAACATTTTCAGGTATACTTCCTACTTTCACTGAGACTGGTTAACTTAGGAAATCTCAAGTAAAAATCAGATATTTTTACAGTGAAACCCTTCGTTTTTCATCTACGTTTTTAAAAATGTGGTTTTCAAACTCTCGTCCCCATTTAATAAAAATTTTTTGTGGAATTACTACCTTATCTAATTTACGTTCTAGTATAAGATAACTGAATATAAAATACATTTCTACTGAATTTAGAAAATGAAACATACTCTTTCTGTTTTAGTTGAAGACGAAGCGGGAGTTTTAACCCGCATTGCTAGTTTATTTGCCCGTCGTGGTTTTAATATTGAAAGTCTAGCAGTTGGCCCAGCAGAGCAAATTGGTATATCTCGAATTACAATGGTAGTACCTGGGGATAATGGGATTATTGAACAGTTGACCAAACAATTATATAAGTTGGTCAATGTTTTGAAAGTACAGGATATTACAGCTATTCCGTGTGTAGAAAGAGAATTAATGTTACTCAAGATTAATGCTACTACAAGTATGCGCTCAGAAGTTATAGATATCACAAATATTTTTCGGGCGCGGGTAGTAGACATAGGAGAAGACTCATTAACTATTGAAGTGGTAGGAGACCCAGGGAAAATGGTAGCTATTGTTCAAGTGCTTTCTAAATATGGTATTCGAGAAATTGCGAGAACAGGAAAAATAGCTTTAACTCGTGAGTCTGGTGTTAATACTGAATTTCTCAAACTTCAAGCTTTAGAAGCTAAGATATAAGTATTTTCAGAAACATAAATTAGCATTAAGTTAATTATGTGGAATAGGAAATAATAATTTGAACTTTTATCTAAGTTTGGGATATGTGGTCTTCAAGCAAATCACTAATTATTTGGTTGTGCTGCTGTACCACAGATTTATCATATTTGGATTGTTTTTACCCTGAGGCCAATTCATTTGAGCATTAGGTTAAAATTATCCTTGAGCTAAAATCTAGATTAAATTCTATTCGTTTTTATGATTTTAGTATTGCTAATTTAAGCAAATTTTATTTATTTTTTTTGAGTAATAACCTTTGCTTATTTAACAATAATTATTCCTATTAAACAGTCAAATATTAGATGTCTTGTCAAATGAAAAAAAACTACTCTATAGAACCGCTACAGGTATCTTTTACGTCCAAGGTTATAATAAGAGCCATCGCCAATTATCTAACCAAGAGGTGGGTAAATGCCATATTTAAGTAGTTGAACAGATAATGAAACTATTAAATTCCTGAGTCAGTCATTTTCATAATTCACCCCGTGAGCTGAGTTTGAGATACCTAAATCCTGACTTCCTAAAAGTAAAACGTAAGTACTTAACCAGACATTATCTAAACAAGACTTGCCCAGCCACCGCCATATATGGTGTTTTTTCATCTTGCCTAGCACCCCACCATTAATTCCTACAAATGGAGTATAATTTCATATCCGTCCTTAGGCCCTGTAATAAAATCTGGTACAAATTATGAACGAAGAAAATTTAGGCATCCCTTCGACAATATCTAATCTTTTAAACCCTTCAATTGAATTTTTTGATTTGTTAGGAGGTAGTAATGTAGATGCTGGAATAGGAATAACTACTGACAATATAGGCAATATTTATATAACTGGTGGTACCATATCTCCAGACTTTGAAACTACTTCAAATGCAATACAAAATAACTTTCGTGGAGGTGATGAATTTAGAAATAGTGATGCCTTTGTTGCCAAATATGCCCCTGATGGAACTCTAACTTATGCCACATATATAGGTGGAAATGGTGAAGATTTTGGAACTGATATTGCTGTAGATCCTATAACCGGAGATATTTACGTCACGGGTAATACTAATTCCGTTGACTTTCCCACAGTAAATGCTTTGCAAAATACTTATGGAGGTGGTAATTTTTCCGGGGATGCTTTTATTGTCAAACTATCTAATGACGGAAGTAATATTCTTTATTCTACTTATTTAGGTGGGCAAGATAACGATTTTAGTAGTGCTATTGCTGTAGATAATAATAGGAATATTTATATAACAGGATATACTGGTGCTACACTACGTTTTCCAATGCAACCTATTCCTGGATTGGGTGATTTTCCGACTACAGAAAACGCTCTACAACAGACCCTAGTTAGTGAATTTGACCAAGATGCTTTTGTGAGTAAAATATCTACTGATGGAAATCAATTAATTTACTCAACTTTGTTGGGTGGAAATGATACAGAAATAAGTCAGGATATTACTGTTGATAATAATGGTAGTGCTTATATAACCGGTCAAACTCGTTCCTTGAATTTTCCAATTGCAAATGCAGTACAAAATACTATAGGGGGAGATGGAGATGTATTTATTACTCAGCTTAATAGTGATGGTAGCGACCTAATTTTTTCCACCTACTATGGTGCTGTAGATGGAGATCTTGGTAATAGCATTGTTGTCAATGATGTGGGTGATATTTATGTAGCTGGAAGTTCGGCTAATCAAATTATAGGGGGTGATGCGATAGCACCTCCAGTTGGTGAGTTTCCTACTGTTAATGCTTTGTACGATACTTTTGGTGGGGGCGAAAGTGATGGAATATTGATGAAGATTAATAGCGATCGCTTGGTTGAATATGCTACTTACTTAGGCACGGAAAATTCCGATTCTATTGAAAGTATCGATCTTGATGGTGCAGGAAATATTCACGCTGTTAGCAACAACGATTTGTTCAACACTGTTGTGAGTAAAATATCTAATGATGGTCAAGTTATAGAATATTCTATTCCCTTTCGGATAAATGACAATCTTGGGGTATTAAGTAATGATCTTGAAGTAGATGAAGTTGGTAATGCTTATTTTGTCGGCTTTACTATTCCTGCTTTTGGTTCAGAATCTTCTATAGAAGATGCCTTTGTTGCTAAACTGGCCGCCAATAGTTCTTCCCCAGGTATTCCTTATAGTTTCAACGAAAATCTGTATTTAATAGAGAATCCTGGTGTAGGGGATACTGTGGCCAAGGGTTTAATTAGTAGTGGGCTTGAGCATTGGTTAAAGTTTGGTTTTTCGGAAGGGCGATCGCCTCAGTTTGCTTTTGATGAGCAATTTTATCTAGCAACTTACCCGGGAGTTGCCAATGCTGTAGTAAATGGTGTTTTTATTAATGGCCTAGAACATTACGTTAAGTTTGGTCGAGAAGAAGGGCGTTTACCTATCGGGAATTAAAAATTTTCAGTGCTGGTACATAGTGATGCTAAAGAGACTGTAGGAAGCTTGGGGAGTATGGGAGTCTATTACCAAAGGAAATGAAAAAATATATATTTTGGTCATTACTATGGAGGACTACCAAAAAATCAAAGATTGAGCCGAAACCGTCAATTCTTTTCCCCTATTTTCTACTGTTATTTACCCCCTCTTTTCTTCTGGAAATTTCTTATGCATGACCAACATATCATTGTAGGAGCACTCCTATAAACTGATTGATTTAATAAATCTAGGGAATAAATTAGTAGGGGAGTATTGTTCAATCTTTTTCCTGTATTATCTCTATTCTACGGAGGACTCGTAATATCAACTCCGGTAGTGTCGGTATAAATAAAGCAGAGAAACCGGGTTGAGATGAAATGTCTATCATAATAACATTTATAGTCATTCTGGTTAAAATTGAGACCAGGTTTTCTTGGCTTTCAAGGGTTTTAGCTGAGAAAGTATCCCATTCTTATTTGGAATGACTATATCTCCCATAAACCCAGTTTCTTATAACACTTCCATTACAAGGGGATTTGATATAACCCACATTCCGCAATTCAGATTGTAGCACAAAAGGTTACAAGAAAATATTTATTTACAGCAGTTTTCATATTGGTAGACCACAGTAGGGACGTTACATGCAACGTCCCTACAAGGTTTTGGTTATGGCGATGTAGTTCATCAAGTTAAAAAGCGCTATAATTAAATATAATTACTTATGATCTTTAGTCACTTAAAGTGAAATCAGAAAGCTGATAATTCCATTCTGATTAAGTATCAAAAAATGTCTTTAATAGAATCAATAAAAGTTAAAAATCTTGACGAATACAAAGGAATAGTTGCAGGGTTAATTGATGAGATAGGAATAGTAGAAGTAATTAACGAAAAATTAGGAGTAGATAATCGAGAAAAAATTACTGCTTGAGTTGATTTTGACTAGTAAAATTCTGACTTTTACACAGAGCAATTGATTGTTCCTGCTCAGAAAATTTGCCAGTTAGCAAAAAGCCTTGACCAAGAAAGTCAATATTTTAGGTAAAAGTCTTTAATTAAGGTAATGAATTCTGGTGTATATATATATTGTTTAGCTGCAATAATCAGAGTATTTTCTTGTAATGGTAATTTGTTTTTGCTTAGTTCCATCAAAATTCGTTTCGTGGGAATTTCTGGCATAGGTTTAACATCAAGTTTTCTCTGACAAAATAATCCAAAATCTTCTGCCATTTTCTGAAAATTTTGAGCTTGTTCCACGGGATAAATTACAGCTAATTTGCCTGTTTCGGATAAAAGTTTAACTGCTGCCTGCAATAAATCAACTTGTGAGAGAAAGTCTGTATGTCTGGCAACTGTTCTGGCCCTTTTTGCAGCCTTAGAAGCATTTTCAAAGAAAGGTGGATTTGAGACTATTAAATCATAACGTTTTTGACAAATATCTGTATATTTTTGGATTGAATAATTTTCAACTTTAACTCTATTTGACCAAGGCGATCGCTCCACATTTTCCCTAGCTTGAATAGATGAGTTGAGGTCAATTTCCACAGCATCAATATTAACAGGGGATAGTATTCCCAACCCCTGAGGCGATCGCTGGGCCAACATTAAAGCAATTAAACCAGTACCTGTACCAATATCTAAAATTTTTTCTGCTCCAGAAAGATCCACCCATGCTCCTAATAAAGTACCATCAGTACCAACTTTCATAGCACATCTATCTTGCAGAATAGTAAACTGCTTAAACCGAAATTGATTTCCTCCCATATTCTGAAATTTTATCCTTATATATAGCTATCAAGGATTTTAATTTTATTATCACTTTTTGGCAGTGGTATATTAACAATCATCCTCAAATTTTAGTATTTTTAGTTCGAGCTATCAAGCATTTTTTATGAATAGCAATTAAAGATAGCATTAAAATTAGACTTAAACTCGGAATTCACGAGTATCTACTTTTGTGTAGGCGCCTTGTGCCATGTACTGTAATTTTTACATTATGGGCATCCGTAGTACAACAAAGCCAAAAGAAAGTTAAATATTTATTACAAGACTCAACATTTCTGTATAAATTGACTACTCTGAATAACTATACCAATGCTCTGGGTGGTTGTGGCAAAATTCCATACTTAAAAACTACTAACATTCAGTCCCTAAGAAGAATTAACATAGACATAATAACCTAATCTTGTTATACCAATTTTCTTGCCTTAGGCCACACTACTTATCTTATACTAAAATATCAAATAATTTCTTGAAATTACTGTAGCGTTAAAGTTCTAAACCTATAAAATATTAATGGATGAATTTTGACTTTTGACTTTTGACTTTTAACTTCCGTGAAACAGTATTAATATGAGTTATTGCTTAAATCCTCAATGCCAAGATCCCCAAAATCCTGAAGGTACATTATATTGCATCGCCTGTGGGTCAAAATTACTGCTCAGAGAAAGATATCGTCCCATAAAACCTATCGGAAGGGGTGGGTTTGGTCGGACTTTTTTTGCTGTAGATGAAGATAAACCTTCTCATCCTCCCTGTGTAATTAAACAATTTTTACCTCAAAATACTGGGGACCCAAAAAAGGCTGCGGAGTTATTTCAACAAGAGGCAGTTAGATTAGATGAACTTGGTAAACATCCACAAATTCCAGAATTATTAGCTCACTTTGAACAGGATAATTATCAATATTTAGTACAGGAATTTATTGATGGTTCTAATTTAGCTCAAAAGTCAATAAAAAAAGGTCCGTTTGATAGTAAACAAATTCAACAAATATTGAATGAATTATTACCAGTTTTACAGTTTATTCACGAACATAAAGTAATTCATCGGGATATTAAACCAGAAAATATTATTTGTCGTAGTTCTCTTCCACAAACTACAGGATGGAGGACTAATACTAATAGATTAGTCTTGGTTGATTTTGGTGCAGCTAAAGTTATTACTGGAACTTCTTTAATGCAACCGGGAACAATAATTGGTAGTCCAGAATATGTAGCCCCAGAACAAGTAAGAGGTCATGCAATCTTTGCCAGTGATATCTATAGTTTGGGAGTAACTTGTATTTATTTGTTGACTCAAGTATCTCCTTTTGATTTATTTGATGTAATGAAAGATAAATGGGTATGGCGAGATTATTTAAGTCAATCTATGAATAGTATGTTAGGGAGAATTATTGATAAAATGCTGGCAACTAACCCCCAAATGCGTTACCAGTCTGCTGTAGAAGTAATCAAAGAGTTAAACCCAGACTCTCCCCCCCCTAGTCTCCCTAATATTTCTTCACCGACACCATCCCCAACCAGAAGACTAAGGGTATCTCCAACTCCTAGTAGACCATCTATACCGACATACACACCTCCTAAGCAGCAAGCAAAACAACCAACAAATTCGATCACTGCACCACCTCATGTTGTACAGCCCACAGTCATTCCTCAACCACAACAGTCAACTTGGAAGTGTGTCTTGACTTTGAGTGGACATTTTGATTCGGTAAATTCAGTAGCATTTAGTCCGAATGGGGAAATGTTGGCAAGTGGTAGTCGGGATAAAACTATTGAAATTTGGGATATGAAAAAAGGTAAGCGTTGGTTTACTCTTACTGGTCACGGTGACTCGGTAAGTTCGGTAGCATTTAGTCCGAATGGGGAAATGTTGGCAAGTAGCAGTCGGGATAAAACTATTGAAATTTGGGATATGAAAAAAGGTAAACGCTGGTTTACTCTTATTGGTCATTATGACTGGGTGGATACGGTGGCGTTTAGTCCGGATAATCAAATGTTGGCGAGTGGAGGTAGGGATAAAGGGATTGAAATTTGGAATTTGCAAAAGGCGAAACGCTGGTTTAGTTTGGTTGGACATCAAGACCGGGTTTATACTGTTGCTTTTTATAAAGATGGTGGAATGTTGGCAAGTGCTGGCCGCGACCAAACTATTAAAATATGGGATTTGCAAAAGACGAAAGAGTTATTTACAATTAAAGGCCATTCCGACTGGGTGCGATCGCTAACTTTGAGTCCAAATGGCGACGTATTAGTCAGTGGTAGTCGGGATGGTACGATTAAGTTATGGCAAGTTCATGGAGGGGAACTTATCTCCACCCCGATACAAAATTTGAAGTATGGTATGAGTGATGTTTTGTCAGTAGCATTTAGTCCAAATGGAAAAATAGTTGCGGGTGGATATCGCAATGGCATTATTAATTTATGGGATGCTATTACTGGGGAATTGTTGGAAACTCTTAATGGTCATTCTAGTGATGTGTTTTCGGTAGTGTTTAGTCAGGATGGCAGGAGTTTAGCGAGTGGGAGTAATGACAAAACGATTAATATTTGGCGTGCGGGGTAAAAATAGTGAGTTCAATAGTTATGATTAAACCTGAT
>JAKQYE010000076.1:16528-24431 GCA_023356605.1 Trichodesmium sp. MAG_R02
TGTTTTCGGTAGTGTTTAGTCAGGATGGCAGGAGTTTAGCGAGTGGGAGTAATGACAAAACGATTAATATTTGGCGTGCGGGGTAAAAATAGTGAGTTCAATAGTTATGATTAAACCTGATGGTAAGCCTTTAATTCCCATATAAATAAAGCTAAATTCCCACTACAAATTTAACTTTATCTTTATCTTTATATACCAAATTTATTAAGTGCAATTTCATAAGGATTAATATTTGGTATGTGGGGTAAAAATAGTTATTTCAATGGTTATAATTAAACCTGGTAGTCAGCTTTGATTTCCCAGATAGATAGGGCTAAATCCCTACTATAAACAAAACTTTATATCCATAGGGCTAAATCCCTACTACAAACCAAGCATTAGCCCATTTTATATTAAAATAAATCAGAAGGAATATTTTTGGGTTTCCTAATGCTACTATAAATTACTACTTCTAGAAGACTACTAAAATATGACTAATAAATTCAATCGACGTTCATTTATTGGCTATATGTCAACCGCTTTAGCAACTAGCTTATTATTAAAAGCTTGCACTGATTCTCCTTCTACAATCACAGAAAATCCTAGTAATAATTCGGCAGAGTCTGGTAGTAATTATGAAACTTTTAAAATTGCCATTGCCTTCCCTGGAGTTATAACCGATGGAGGATGGAACCAATCTGGTTATGAAGGAGTAAAAAAAGTAGTCGAAAAACTCAATGGTGAGATGATTTATGTAGAAAATGTTGCTCAAGCAGATCAAACAGAAACTATCTTAGATTTTGCCAGGAAAGGTTATAATTTAGTAGTTGGTCATGGGGGACAATTTGATGCTGCTATTGAACAAGTAGCTAGTCAATTTCCAGATACATTCTTCTTGGGAGTTAATGGTAATATTGCTGGAGAAAATTATGGTTCAGTAACAACAAATTATTTCCAAGTTGGTTATCTGGCTGGTGTAGTTGCTGGTTTGATGACTAAAACTAATAAAGTTGCTTACCTTACTGGTTTATCTTTTAAGGGAACTAACTTGCAAGGTCGGGCATATGAGTTAGGAGCTAAATCTGTCAATTCTAGTGTTGAAGTTGTGATTAGTTACACTGGAGATTTTAATGATATTGCTAAAGGAAAAGAGGCTGCTTTGGCTTTAATTTCTACAGGAGTTGATGTGATTTATCACTTATTAGATAATGCTGCTCCGGCAGTTTTACAAACTGCACAAGAAAAAGGAATTTATGCGGTGGGTAATACTACAGATCAGTTAGATGTTGCTCCAAAAGCAGTTCTTACAAGTACAATTCAGGATGTGGGAGGAGCGATCGCCTATATTGCTAATCTAGCTAAAAATAATCAAGTTAAAGGGGAAAAATATATTTTAGGAATTGAAAATATAGAAATTACTAAGTTGGGTCGTTTTAATGATATTTTGCCAGAAAAAATTAAGCAAAAAGTAGAAGAAACTCAGCAGAAAATGCTGGCAGGAAAATTGCAATTTGAAGACTGTTCAGAAAGTAGTCAAGCAAAAGTTTGTATTAAAGAAATTCCGGAATAATCAGGAAGAAACAATATTATAGCAATTCCCACAAGTAATGCTATACTTAGGTAATGCTTCGGTTATTAAGTTATTAGTGATTAAGATAGGAATAATAGCTTCTTTGCGTACTTTAAGTAAAGTTAATGTTAATTTTTCAGGACTTACGCAAACTGGTAGATAATATCCTATCTGTAGAGGGCAAATGCCATTTGCCCCTACTAGGTAACCCTTTGGTTATTAAGTGATTAGTAATTAACAAAGGAGTTAAAGAAGAATTAAGTACAAATATAAGAAAAAAAATAAAGAATCCTACGAACCACCAAATTAAAAGCTACAAGTAGGGGGAGTGGAGTTGTTAGCCTTCCCCTAATGACACATTTATACATATAGCTGCTAATAAAAAAAATGGGCTGCTTTACAGCGCTTTTCAGATTCATAGTCGTTTCACTTTAAATTGAGATAAGTGTTTCTTGCTATGAAAGTATTTTAGGGGAGAAATGTATCATTCTTATTTGAATAAATATAGGTGCTAAGAACTAATAACTTAAATGACATACTTACGTCTAGAAAACATCACAAAAAGCTTCGGAAATTTGATCGCCAACGATAATATTAATATCTCTATTGTTGCTGGTTCTATTCACGGCATTCTTGGAGAAAATGGTGCAGGAAAAACTACTTTAATGAATATATTATCAGGACTATACCAGCCAGACTTAGGTCAAATTTACCTAGAAGATAAACCGATAAAAATCTCTTCCCCTAGTAGAGCAATTAATTATGGTATTGGTATGATTCATCAACATTTTATGTTAGTACCACAATTAACAGCAACAGAAAATATTATCTTAGGAACTGGTAGAAATTTTCATCTGAATTTATCGGCAAAATATAGAGAAATTAAGGCTATGGCAAAAGCCTATAATTTAGAAATTCCAACTAATGTTAAAATTGCGAATTTATCAATAGGTACTCAGCAACGAGTGGAAATTCTCAAAGTAATTTATCGCCAAGCTAAAATTTTAATTTTAGATGAACCAACAGCGGTATTAACTCTAGTAGAGGTAAATTATTTACTTAATATTTTGCGACAATTAGCACGGAATAATCATACAATTATTTTTATTAGTCATAAACTAGAAGAGGTAATTAATGTCTGTGATACTGTGACAGTTTTACGTAGGGGTAAAGTTGTGGATACTATGTCAACAGGAGTAACTACTACTCATAAATTAGCGGAAATGATGGTAGGGCGAGAAGTAAATTTAACTCAAGAAAAAATTCCTACTCAAAAAGGTAATATTGTTCTAGAAGTGAAAAATATAGAAGTGAAAAATGACCTAGGTTTATCTGCTGTGCATAATTTATCTTTTCAACTCCATAGTGGGGAAATTTTGGGGGTAGCAGGAGTGGATGGGAACGGTCAAAGAGAATTAGCTGATGGGATTAATGGTTTGCGTTCTCTGGAAAAAGGGGAGATAAATTTTGCCGATAATTTAACAGATAAATTCAAAGTAGGATATATCCCAGAAGACCGCCAAAAAATGGGGTTGATTCTGAATTTTAGTATTGCTCGGAATTTGATTTTAAAATTGTTTAAGTTTTTGCCTTTTTGTAGTTATGGTTTTTTACAGTCTGGGGTGATAAATAATTATGGAAAAGATGCCATAGAAAAATTTGATATTCGTGCTAGTCATCCACAGTTAAAAGCAGGTCAACTCTCTGGAGGAAACCAACAAAAAATTATTCTGGGGCGGGAACTTTCTGGGGAACCAAATTTAATTGTCGCAATGCAGCCTACCCGTGGTTTAGATATTGGTGCCACCAAATATGTACAACAAATTTTACTGGCTCACAAACAAAAGGGGGCTGCTATTTTATATATTTCTACAGAATTAGAAGAAATAATGGCAATGAGCGATCGCATTGCCATAATATATGAAGGTAAGTTTGTTGATATTCTAGATGCTGCTACTGCTACGGTTGAACAAGTGGGGTTATTAATGACATCCGGCGCCAAATAGATATCTCCAAAAATAAAAAATAAAATCAATACTTACGCAGTACCTCTATATATGTATTTTTTGTAATTAATTCAAATATCTACACTACCAATAGCACCTTTGCGTAAGTCCTGTTACTAATACTGACCGCTGAACTAGAGGCTATTGACCTGATTTTTTGGTCAGAAGGGTGAACAAAGTCTCCTTTTCTGAATAAGCTTAATCTTTCTATACCACAGCAATGCAGTCAATTTCTACAAGTACGTCTTTGGGTAAACGTGCTACTTCTACACAAGCACGAGCGGGTGCGTTTTCGGGGTTGAAGTATTTGGCGTAGACATCATTGACCGTAGTGAAGTCCTCCATGTTTTTCAGGTAGATTGTAGTTTTGACAACGTTTGAGAAATTAGCTTCTGCTTCAGTGAGGATAGCTTTGAGGTTTGCCATGACTTGTTCTGTTTGTTTGCTTACATCGTTAGTACCGACTATTTCACTAGTTTCGACCTCTATCGCTATTTGACCAGAAACAAAGATCATTTGGCCAGTGGCAGTAACCCCTTGATTATATGGGCCAACTGGTGTTGGTGCTTTTTCGGTTTTGATTATTTTATGGGTTGTCATATTTTCTTTTGTTGTTTCTTTTGTCGGTTGATTATCGGTGGGTGTTTCTGTTTGGATAAATTCTTCCCCTTAAGGTCTTATAGTATCAATAAAATATGCATTTTTTATGTTCCATTCCTCACAGGGCGATAATGGCATCAAAAGTATTGCTAACAATCGTTTCAAGGATTAAAGTACCTCTTGATAATTACCATCAATAGTGAAAATACTAATCATTCAGGACTTACGCAAAGAACCCAGTTAAGACAGTAAATCATTGTTTTTCACACATAAACATCTACAAGAAACCGGGTTTGCGGAGTTTGCCTTCGTAAGTCCTGTTGTAGTGTAAATATCGGATCAGGATTATCAAAAATACACAACATATAGAAGCAATATGTAAGTTCTGATAAATGAAAGAACCAGAGAAAAATTAGCTACAAAAATTGCTCAAAAAAGAGGTTATACAATTATTGCGCTTTATAATTATCTTAATATTATTGCCTGACAATATACGACTGCTTTAGAGTTAATTGAAGAAGTAATAAATTTGGATTGACTATTAGTATGTTGTGGTGGAAGTGGTTTACTTTCTAGGTGTGCATTGCCCACTAAAAATATATTACAGCGCTTCTCAAATTGATGAACTACATCGCCATAACCAAAGCCTTGTAGGGACGTTGCATAAGGGCGTCCCTACTGTGGTCGACCAACATATTGAATTGAAAAAAAATCATAGGATATGATGCCAGATATTTTGCCATCAATAAAGGCCATATCCCCAGAATCTCTTTCTGTAAAATTGGCCTCTTGATTTACTCCCAAGTGATCCAAACATTATTGAAGACAAAAAAAATTACTCTTTGGTTTCCCAGTGCCTTCATTCCTTCCGAATTCGGACTTCAAGAAGGTGTTAAACGTTTCTTCATAGATTCTGCACGTCTTTTTGCAGTATCGTTGTTGGAGTCATATTTCAGTGCTGACTCATAAGCTTCTAAAGCTTGAGCAGTTAATTTTTTCTTCTCATAAGCATGACCCAAATTATTATAAGCTATGACATAGTTAGGATCTATTTTTAATGCTTCTTTATATTGTCTAATAGCAATGTCATATTGCTCTTGAGTGAAGTAGGCAAAACCAAGGGCATTATAAATTTTAGCCATATTTTCTAGATTTTCTGGGTCTTTTAATCTCAGAGCTTTTTGCAGCAGTTCAACTCCTTGAACATATAATTTTTTTTCTAAATATATACTGGCAAGCTGATAATATTCATCTACTGTTCCCTTTTCTTTTGTCAGTTTATTTTTCAATTTAGAAAGCTGACTTTCTGTTTTCCTCGTCTTCGTAATTTGACGAATAACAAGTACAGATGTTATGGACAATAATATGAGCAGTATTAATAGGTATAAAACTGGTAGGGTGCTATCCATAATCTTTACCCAGGATTAATTTGAATTTTAGCTGGTGGTGCATTGTCATGGTGGCCTCTTGTAATTATTTTAGTCAAGGGGAATAGCACTATTAACATTTTGCTCCCTTAAGTCAATTTTTTTCTTTCTCAGTTCGGTGGCCATGCTCCTATTATAGTTTTGGAGTAACATGAAATGGTAAATGGGAGCATAGTGTGATATCGAGATGGGAATTATTTTTCACCCTCTGCTGCCCTTATCTTTAGTTTTTCCTTCCCTCCGATCATTAAAAAATAGTCACGCTCCCATCTCTTTCACTCGAGACGGGAGCACCACTACCCTCTGTTCTACTTAACTTACTCAAACTTACTCAAGAGAGCTTTCGAGCTGGCTTCTTGTTTTACGGAAGATTACTGACAACAGTCTGTAATTTACCTTCAAAAGCATGCTTAAACTTCCTTGAAACTCGAGCTATTGAGGTAGATATTTTTTCAGGTTGACAGCAGCATTAAACTCTCTAATAGCAGTCAAACTACAAACACTAAATTTGTAAGCTCCTTTAATATAATACCATTTTTTCCCATATCCATGGTTAGAACACAATTGAGAACTAGAAGTTTCACTGCTTCAG
Source organism: Trichodesmium sp. MAG_R02 (assembly GCA_023356605.1). GTDB lineage: Bacteria > Cyanobacteriota > Cyanobacteriia > Cyanobacteriales > Microcoleaceae > Trichodesmium. The sequence continues at coordinate 22,703 of JAKQYE010000076.1, forward strand.
GTGTTGTTCAGAAACTAGACAGGTCATTGATTATATCACAATAATGTTGAATTTTGTCAATTATTTCAATACTGCTGATAGCCCTCTAGTTTCTATCATTTTTTTCCTTGACTTGCGAACTCCACAACTTTTGCGAAAGTTTCAGGATCTAAAACTGCTAATTGTGCTAACATTTTACGGTTAATTGCTATATTGTTTTTTTTCATATTGCAAATCAATCGACTATAACTCATGCCTTGTTGACGAGCTGCAGCATTGATCCGGGTAATCCACAAACGACGGAAGTCCCGTTTGCGTTTACGGCGATCGCGATAGGCATTCCGTAATGCCTGCATTACTCGTTGGTTAGCAACTTTAAATAGTCTAGATTGTGCCCCTCTAAATCCTTTAGCTAGTTTAAGTATTTTGTTACGGCGTTTACGAGCAACATTACCTCTTTTGACTCTCGGCATAATTTTTCTCCTAGAATATTATAGATATGGAAGCATTAGTCGTACATTTTCTTCATTAGTCTCATGGACAAGAGTCACTTTCGATAGATCGTTTTTGCGAGTGGAGCTTTTATGCTCCAAAAGATGACTCTTGAAAGCTTTACGACGTTTGATTTTGCCACTGCCTGTGGCTTTAAAGCGTCTAGCTGCTGCTTTGCGAGTTTTTAGTTTTGGCATGGACTTCCACTATTTTGACACACAAGCCTACATCATATCATAAATTTTGTTCAAATCAAATAGCTGATAAAGAAGCTAGAACTCGGAAGTTAAATTCCTCTTGTGATTATATTTGAGAATTTGAGAGTATCCTATTATTGCTACGGACCAGGCAAAAGTCCAAAATGGAATAATCAAAATAATCTTAAGCAATCCTATCTTATTAGTATCTAAAATTTTACGGATTTTTGGGAATAGGGAATAGATAATAGCCAGTGGGCAAGAGTTTCGGAGTTTATTTATTCTAGTTTTTTGATTGTTATGACCCTTTGATCGAATTGCTATTATGAGTTTTATAATTTATAAATGTTCCCACACTTTACTTCGATTACTATCAAAAGAAATAATGGGACAAATGGTTGGGTTCAATAATTAATAATAATTTATAAGTACTTAAGCAAAATTATTTACCTACTTTAATTATTTGTACTCTTTAGAAGGCAAATAATTTAGGTTCTATGGATGTGTAATTAATTTGACACTACTACTTAAGCTAATACTCATTTAAAATGGGTATTAGTCAGCTAAAATTTAGAATTTAGAATTTAGAATTTAGAATAGTTTTTCCTCAAGATAAGCATAGAATCAATTTGTCGTTTAAATGTACAAAAGCTTAACTAATAAGTAATAAGTAATAATTAATAATTAATAATTAACTCTAATTTTGAAAAATAGGATGGGATGATATAAAAATATTTTTTATTTTTGAAAAGAAAGACTTGAAACTTGAACTATTTTCCAAGAAAGAAGTAATATAACTAGAAGATTTTATCCCTTAATGAAGTCAATAAGTTTACATAAAAAACAAGCATTTATCATGAATAACCCCTATTGAAATAGGCATTCAGGCATTAGCATTTAGCTCTCAGCTTTTCCTAGGTAATACTGCCCAAAAAGATGTATGAAAGTATAAATTACTTAGTATTGTTTATCATCTTTTTCCTGTCAAATTTTAATTATTCTTGGAAGCTAATTCCTCCTTCTAGTTGATGGCTGAATACTTATCTATTTACAGCCAACAT
>JAKQYE010000077.1 GCA_023356605.1 Trichodesmium sp. MAG_R02
GAGAAAAGGAGACATTTTAGTAATAGATAACCTACAGGTTGTCCACGGTAGGCTCAATGTTCAACCACCACGTAAAATTCTTACGGCTTTCGGAAATATGTGCAATATTCGCGATATGAAAAAGAAGTAAGGGAGTAGGTAGGTAAGTTGCATGCAACATCCCTACATAAGAAGTAAATATAAGAATAACTAACACACTCCTAGCTTATAATTATCAAAAAAGTTATTCGACCTATGTTAATTACTTAATAATTGAAGTTTCAAAATTCCTAAATACTGTTAGTATAAAACAGTCTAAAATAAAAATAATTATGAAATTAGAAAAAATTAATCAAAATCAACACTCATCCTTAGCCACAATGAATAAATTACAGGTATTGCACCTGGCAGGTTCCCGTGTTTCCGAATTCTACTACAACCTATCAATACTCTATGCCAAAGAAGTAGTGCAACCAATTGGAGTCAGCAGTTATTATGCAGTAGTACATCCTGACGGTCTTTGGCAGTTGGGAGCGTCTTTAGATTCATTATCAGAAAAGATGTTACTTCAGGAGATGATTCCGCAACTGCCTCAAATTGATGTTGTAGTTCCCCACATGTTCTGCTTTCTTGGTATGACCAGTTTCCGAGCATTTTTTGAGGATATGCTCAATCTACCTTTAGTGGGTTCGCCATCCCATTGTACGGCACTAGCAACTAACAAAGCTCAGACGCGCATTGTCTCGGCATCTGGGGTGCAAGTGGCTAAGGCGCAGCAACTATGGCGGGGAGAAACTTTAACAATGAGGCCTCCTTTTGTTGTGAAACCAACTTCGGAAGACAACTCTTTGGGCGTAACATTGGTGTGGGATGAATCTCAGATAGAAGCAGCCTTGGATAAGGGGTTTGAATTAGAGGATAAATTGTTGGTTGAGGATTATATTCCTGGAAGGGAATTGCGTGTAGCTGTAGTTGAGCGAGAGAGTAAGTTGTCTGTCTTGCCGATGATAGAATATTTAGTCACAGAGGAACACCCTATTAGAACTGTACATGATAAATATGTACTTCAATCTGACGGAACTCCTGGAAAGCAACCTGAGAAACCTATAGCCAAGCCTATTTGTCCGGCGAATGTTACTCCAGAGTTATTTGAAAAACTAGCGAACGCAGCTAAAAATGCTCATATTACATTGGGTTGTCGCGACTATTCTTTGTATGATTTCCGGGTACATGCTGAAACCAATGAGCCATATCTTCTGGAAGCAGGCTTATTCTGGGGTTTTGGGAAAATTAGCATGATTTCGCGGATGCTTCAAGCTGATGGGCAAAGTTTGGAGGATGTAGCCTTAGAGTTGTGGAGTGCAGCAGCAGGAAGAACTCGCGTAGGTTGTGGTTCTTTATTTAAGTGGAATTAAAGAAGCAGATAACTGTTAATATTTAATTAGTCGAAAAATATAAACAGGATTTACGCAAAGACACTAATTGTAGTGTAAATACCGGAAATAATTATCAAAAATACACCACATATAGAAGCAATACGTAAGTCCTGATAAAATAAAAATAATTAGTAATGAAATTAGAAAAAATTAATCAAAATCAACACTCATCCTTAGCCACAATTAATAGATTACAGGTATTGCATCTGGCAGGTTCCCGTGTTTCCAAATTCTACTACAACCTATCAATACTCTATGCCAAAGAAGTAGTGCAGCCAGTTGGAGTCAGCAGTTATTATGCAGTAGTACATCCTGACGGTCTTTGGCAGTTGGGAGCGTCTTTAGATTCATTATCAGAGAAGATGTTACTTCAGGAGATGATTCTGCAACTGCCTCAAATTGATGTTGTAGTTCCCCACATGTTCTGCTTTCTTGGTATGACCAGTTTCCGAGCATTTTTTGAGGATATGCTTAATCTACCTTTAGTGGGATCGCCATCCCATTGTACGGCACTAGCAACTAACAAAGCTCAGACGCGTAATATTGTGTCGGCATCTGGGGTGCAAGTAGCTAAGGCGCAGCAACTATGGCGGGGAGAAACTTTAACAATGAGGCCTCCTTTTGTTGTGAAACCAACTTCGGAAGACAATTCTTTGGGCGTAACATTGGTGTGGGAAGAATCTCAGATAGAAGCAGCTTTGGATAAGGGGTTTGAATTAGACGATCAATTGTTGGTTGAGGATTATATTCCAGGAAGGGAATTGCGTGTAGCTGTGGTTGAGCGCAAGGGTGAGTTGCAAGTGTTACCTATGATAGAATATTTAGTCACAGAGGAACACCCTATCAGAACTCTACATGATAAGTTGGTACTTCAATCTGACGGAACTCCTGGAAAGCAACCTGAGAAACCTATAGCCAAGCCTATTTGTCCGGCGAATGTTACTCCTGAGTTATTTGATAAACTAGCGAATGCAGCTAAAAGCGCTCATATTGCATTGGGGTGTCGCGATTATTCTTTGTATGATTTCCGGGTACATACTAACACCAATGAACCATATTTCCTGGAAGCAGGCTTATTCTGGACTTTTGGGAAAATTGCTATGATTTCGCGGATGCTTCAAGCAGATGGAGAAAGTCTGGAGGATGTAGCTCTAGAGTTGTGGAGTGCAGCAGCAGGAAGAACTCGCGTAGCTTGTGGTTCTTTGTTTAAGTGGAATTAAAGAAGCATACCAAGGATTTTATGAATTTTTGAGACAGCTTGAGTAGATGGGACTTGTTGGCTGGGAAAAAACTCTCTAAAGTGGATAGAAAAAACTTTTCAGTCAATACATGAAACATAAAATATCGGCAGTGAAAAACTTTCTTATATCTTTGTAGGTGAAATTCCTTCTGCCTTGTTGTTGGGTTAATAGTGTAGACCATACGGTAGAAACTGAAAATCAATCCGTATGGTATAATTTAAAAGTTGCGGTAGTTGATAGGTTTTTCCCATTTTCTTATAACAGTTGTCATGACTGTTAGATTCCTAAATTATCAAATATAGTCCGTGCTGCGAATTTAACTTCTGACTCCTGACTTTAGCTATAAAACCTACCACCTAACTACTAATACCAAATTAGATTCATAAAAAGCTAGTTTTTCCGAAGCCTTCTGACTCTTTTGCCTAAAGCTTCCTGTCCTTTTTACCCTTCTGCCTCCTGCCAGAAAGCATAAGTGCTTTACCCTTTTAATAAACCTTCTATGTAAACCGGAATTAGTATAAATATGTCAATAAGCAAAAACACTTCAGAAACAAACCCCTCACTCAATTATCCCACGCTCGGTATCATTGGTTGTGGCAATATTGGAGGGCGACAAGCAGCCAATTTTATCGCCCATGGTTACTCAGTTTATGTCTACGATATAAATTTAGACAGAATGACAGGGTTAGAGTCTTTAGGTGCTCATATTACCCATAGTTGTGCTGAACTTGCTACCTATTCAGATGTAATTTTTACTTCTCTACCTACTCCTGCTGATGTTGTTAGTGCCGTACTAGAGGGTGACGGCAACCTGACTCAAGGGTTGCGATCGCGAAGTATTTATATAGATATAACCACTAATTCTCCAGAAACAATATTCAAACTTAGCAAAGCTATGGAAGAACTGGGGGTTGAGATGTTAGACGCTCCTTTTAATGATTGCCCTGAAGGTGCAAGAAGCGAGGGAGGTATGGGTTTAGCTGTTATGGCAAGTGGTTCAAGGAAAACCTTTGAGAGAGTTGAACCTATCCTCCAACTGATGGCAGATCGCGTTATCTATTGTGGGACCTTAGGGAATGGGACTCGATGTAAGCTGATCCATAATGCGGTAAACGCAGTTGCTGTTCAAGCAGTTACAGAAGGAATTACATTGGGTTTAGCTCAGGGAATTCCCCTAGAAACTATTTGGGATGCTTTACGCTTCGGTGCTTTTGGTCAGAACGCTGGAGATATTCATGGCTTGCCTCACTATTGGTTTTCCCGACGTTGTGATGACTTGTCTGAGCATCCTGACTTTACTGTTAAGTTACTGCATAAAGATTTGCAACTAGCTTTAGAGATGGCTAGTCAGCAAAATATATCTGTTCCCCAGTTCAGCTTGACAGTAAAAGATTATGAAGAAGCAGTGCGCAGGGGGTTCTCTGATTATTCTACTACTAAAGTTCGATGCTTGCAAGAAGAGCAAGCTAGAGTGATGGCTAAAACTACTTAGCGATCGCTCCTAATATCAACAGGACTTACGCAGTGCCTCCATATATAGTGCATTTTTGACAATAAATTCAGATATTTACACTACAAGTAGTGCCTTTACGTAAGTCCTGATCAAGTCTTAATTAGTTACCTATAATAAATTTTTTTTCACTTTCAAGTTTATATTTATTCCTCTAGTCCCCTATTCCCTATTATATAAATGATGAATTATCAAGGTATTTCTACTTTAATATCTCCTTCTACCTCTCACATACAGCAAGCAAATTGGTTTCTGTATAAGTTCAACCCAACGGGTCTAGCAGATAAAATATCTATAGCAATTCGGATGATAACTTCTGTAGATATTCCAACTGTTAAAAATACACTACAAATATTAATTAAACGTCATTCTATTCTCCGTAGTGTATATTCTGAAAAAGATGGAAATATTATTTCCCGGATTCGGGAAAATGTGGAGATTGACTGGGAAAAAATAGATGCTTCTTCCTGGAATAATGCCGAATTAAGTGAACAATTATCCTCTCGAATGAGGCTTCCTTTCAATCTAGAAACTGGTGGAGTATTTCGTGCTTGTTTATTTGGTATTTCGGCAACAGAAAATATTTTATTACTGACTCTGCATCAAATAGGATGCGATCGTTACTCCATATCAATATTAGTGGATGAATTTGTGACTATTTACGAGTCAAAAGTTAATAATACTCACTCAAATTTACTCCCAATAAATACGAATTATGTTAATTATATCAATGAAGAGTTAGAATTTATAAATAGTTCAGAAGGAAAACAAATTGGTGATTATTGGCAGGAAAAGTTAGGGGGTGAATTACCCATCCTAGAATTACCAACAAATTTTTCTCGCCCGAGTATTAGAACTTATAATGGCACTGCTCTAAAGTCAACTATAAATTTCCAATTAAATCAGAAAATTCAACAACTCGCAAAAACACTAGAAGTCAAACACGAAGAGATAATATTAGCAGTATTTAAAGTTCTACTTTACCGCTACACAGGAGAAGAAGATATTCTGGTTGGTTTATTACAAAGCCGAGAAAATAAACCATCATTTAAACGAGTAGTTGGCAACTTTACTAATATTACAGTTCTCAGAAATTTAATCTCAGAGAACATTAAGTTTACAGATTTTTTGCATCAAGTTAGCAAGAATATATTTGAAGTTGATAATTATCGAGATTATCCTTATTCTTTGCTTGTCAAACAATTAAAATCTGCTGATTTGAGTCACTATCCAATCTGTCAGGTTGCTTTTAGTTATCATAAATTTCATAAATTATTTGATGCAAAAGAACTAGAATTAGAATATTATGAACTGCCACAACAAAAAGTAGACTTTGAACTCAATTTAGAAATTATAGAATTACCTGAATCTCTGTTGGCTAACTTTAAATATAATAGTGATGTATTAGAGGCTCAAACTGTTGCTCAAATTGCCGAACATTTCCAGAATTTACTAACAGCGGTTGTCGAAAATCCTGAGACACCAGTGGGTAAATTATCAATGCTGAGTGCAAGGGAAAAACAGAAAATATTAATGGCATGGAATGAAACAAAAACAGATTATCCTCAAGACATATCTATTCATCAGTTATTTGAGAGTCAAGTAGAGAAAACCCCAGATGCAATAGCAGTAGTTTTTGAGTCAGAAAAGCTGACTTACTCCGAGTTAAATAATAAAGCAAATCAACTCGCTCACTATTTACAAAAATTGGGAGTAAAACCAAAAGCACACTTGGGTATTTATGTGGAGCGCTCCCTCTCAATGGTTATCGGTATATTAGGAATTCTCAAAGCAGGAGCAGCTTATGTCCCCCTAGATTCTAGCTACCCCTCAGAACGTTTGGCTTATATGATTTCTGATGCACAAGTGTCAGTGTTACTGACCCAGGAATCATTATTGACATCCTTGCCTAAACATCAAGCACAAGTTGTTTGTTTAGATAGAGACTGGAAAGGGATAAAGGAATTTTCTACTATAAATTTGAGGAGTGGAGTCACCCCAGAAAATCTAGGTTACATCATCTATACCTCGGGTTCCACAGGTAAACCCAAGGGAGTTGCCATGAGTCAACGCGCTTTAGTTAACTTGATTATGTGGCAACAAGAAGAAGCAACTGTAGGTCAAGGCGCCAAAACATTACAATTTACTCCTATTAGTTTTGACGTATCCTTCCAAGAAATTTTTTCAACCTGGTATTCAGGAGGCACTCTGGTTTTAGTTTCTCAAGAAGTAAGACGTGATAGTTTTGCTTTGATGGCATTCATGGTTGAGAGTCAGATAGAGAGAATATTTCTTCCTTTTGTAGCTTTACAGCAGTTAGCTACAGTTGCTCCTCAATGTCAAGTTTTACCCCCATTCTGTGAAATTGTGACAGCAGGAGAACAATTGCAGGTTACTCCAGACCTAGTGGCATTAATGAACCGACTTCCCAATTGTAAAGTCCAAAATCAATATGGACCCTCAGAAAGCCATGTTGTTTCTGCTTACACTTTACAGGGCACTGCTACGAATTGGCCAAAACTACCTCCTATTGGTCGTCCTATTGCTAACAATCAACTTTATATTTTCAACACAGATTTACAGCCAATTCCCATCGGCGTTCCTGGAGAACTGTATATTGGTGGAATCGGTGTGGCCAATGGTTATCTTAACCGCCCAGACTTAACTGTAGAAAAATTTATTACTATAGAAGGGAACAAGGAACAGGGAATAGGGAACAGGTTGTATAAAACTGGAGATTTAGCTCGTTATCTATCTGATGGGAACATCGAGTTTTTAGGTCGCATTGATAACCAAGTGAAAATTAGGGGTTTCCGCATAGAAATTGGAGAAATTGAAACTACTCTCAGTCAACACCCTATAGTCAAAGAAACTGTAGTATTATTGAGAGAAGATAAACCTGGTAACAAACTTTTAGTCGCGTATATTGTGCCTGAAACTGAAGGCACTCAAGATATTGTCCCCCAATTAAAACAATATCTGAAGGAAAAATTGGCGGAATATATGGTGCCTTCAGCTTTTGTGGTGTTGTCGAAACTACCCTTGACTCCCAGTGGGAAAGTTAACCGTCGCGCTCTACCTGCACCTGATATTTCTAGTTTTAGTCAGAGCGATAATTTTGTGGCTCCGCGCGATCGCATAGAGCAACAATTAGCACAAATGTGGTCAGAAATTCTAAATATTCATCCAGTAGGAGTTAAAAGCAATTTCTTTGAATTAGGAGGCCATTCTCTCTTAGCAATTAATTTAATGGCCAAAATCCAGGAGAGCTTTGGCCAACAATTACCTTTATCTACTCTATTCACCAACCGGACAATTGAAGATTTAGGCCGTTTAATTCGAGGAGAAAGTCAAGTTAGTTCTTCTTCTATAGTTCCCCTGCAAACTCAGGGAAATAAACAACCATTTTTTTGCATACATCCTGCGGGAGGTCATGTATTTTATTATCATGATTTATCCCGTTATTTGGGGAATAATCAACCATTTTATGGGATACAAGCACAGGGATTTAATGAGGGGGAAAAAATCTTCACAAATGTGGAAGATATGGCTGAATTTTATGTCCAAACTCTACTAGAATTTCAACCGGATGGTCCTTATCAAATTGGCGGTTGGTCTTTTGGAGGAGTTGTTGCTTTTGAAATGGGACAGCAGTTACTTCAGCAAGGTCAAGAAGTTAGCTTATTGGCTTTGTTAGACCCTTGGGTTCCCATTTTATTAGACCCTAATAAAAAAATTGATAATTTGTATATGAAGGGTGTATTAAGTCGCTACTTTGGAGGTATGTTTGGTATAACTGATTTAGTTACCGAAGATGAATTATTAGGTTTAAAATCAGAAGAACAAATAGAGTTTATAATTGATAAAGCAGAGAAATTAAAGTTATTTCCCAAGGAAGCTACTCGGGAACAAAACCGACGCTTTATTGATGTAATAATTGGCACTTTAAAGGCAACTTATACTTATAAACGTCGTCCTTATCCAGGAAAAGTAACGGTTTTTCGGGCGCAAGAAAAGCATCCCCATGGCATAGATCCCCAATTAGTCTGGGTAGAAATGTATGCTATTTTAGATGTAGCTGATATGGAGGTAGTTATGGTTCCTGGTAATCATTTTACATTTATAAAGGAATCAAATAATAAAGTATTAGCAGAACGTTTGAGTGAGCATTTAAAGTAGGCAAGCATTTCCTGGGGAATGCTGGTAAACAGTAGTCAGCTATCAGCTAGCCTCCTGGGTCGGAACTTCCTTATTTAGGGATGAGTTATTAATTCATTATCACAGGTCCAGGAGGAATTAGTCTCCAAGAAGTGAAATCTGAATTAAATTGGTCGCGACTTTAACCTTACTATTTTATTACCTTTAAAAGTTGAATACTTATTAAAGTAATAATATTATGTCTGGTTGAATAATTAGATTTTCGTGGATCTTGGCAGGAGGCGGAAGTTTTTTTGCAATTCTTTTAACTGATAACTGATAACTGAATAAGAAACTATGCCTTACAGTAAATTCACCTTAGATGAACTTAAACAAAAATTCAATATAATATTGACAGGCAACAAAGGAAAATTTAACAACTTACCAGAAGTTGCTCCTAGTCAATTTATTCTTGAAGCCTTAGAAGAATATTTACCCTTAGCAGTGGCAATTGGTTCTGAAAAAGCTCGTTCTGAATTAATAGTTGCACCAATCTTAGTGGCAATTAAAAAACATTTAAACAAACAGATAAGTTTATTTTCTGGCATTGAGTTTAATGTTGATATAGAACTTGGATTAAATGGTTTTTGCGATTTTATTATTAGCAATTCAACCCAACAATTTTTCATAGAATCGCCAGTTATTGCCTTAGTAGAAGCTAAAAACGATAATCTCAAATCTGGTTTGGCTCAATGTATGGCAGAAATGGTTGCTGCTCAAATTTTCAACCAACGTCAAGATAACGAGGTTTCCAAAATTTATGGAGTTATTACTACTGGAACTGTTTGGCAATTTTTAGAGTTAGAAGGTGAAGCAGTGGTATTAGATTTACAGGAATATTCTGTTGAAAACTTACCAAAAATTTTAGGAATATTGACTAGTTTTGTTAGTTAGTAATTATGAAATTAGAAACAATTAGTCCAACTCAACCCACCGAGTCTCAATTATGAGTATTGCACCTGACAGGTTCTCGCGTCCCAGTTCTGACAAGCCAGCAGTAAAATTTGTCTATCCTGCGAGTCTCACAATAGATTTATGGGAAAAAATCTGTGATGCAGCGAATCAGGTACACATAGCTTTGGGCTGTCGCGAATGCTCCCTGTATGACTTTCGAGTACATACTGAAGCCAAGGGTCCATATATGTTGGAGGTGGCTTTGTTTGGGTCTTTCAGCAAAATAGGCATGATTTCGCCCATGGTCAAGGCGAATGCTCCAGGCCGATGGTCAAAGTTTGTCGGAACTACCATTAGATTTATAGTGTGCTGCCACTTTGCCACGGACTCATGTGCCTAGCGGTGCGAAGTTTAAATACACTCAGATAAATGACTTAAGTAGTTATGCAAAACTAATTACACTTATTTTACTATAATAATATTAAATATTTATGCAGAATTAATTACACATACTTTAAGCATTCAGCACTTTAACAGTCAGTTCAAGGGCCATTGTATTGATAATGCTGTGGAAAAAGATGCATGAAAGTAATAAATTACTAAGTAAAGCTTATCATCTTTATAGATTGTCATCTAAGTCAGAATAACAGAAATTAAAGAACATATGTCAGTAAACAAAAGAAATTCAAAAAAATAATCTTCTCTCAATTCTCCGATTTTGTGGGTAGCAATCTAAAAATAGTTATACAACCTACAAAATAATACTCAATTGCTGTTTAAAATAGTAAAATATTTAGAGGTTAATTATGTTAGGACAAGCATCAGAATCTAAAAAGAAAATTTACCAAATAATTTATGGTTACTGGCAAAGTCAGTGCGTTTATACTGCTACAAATTTAGGTATCCCAAATTTACTACATTATGGACCGCAAACTGTTGAAATAATAGCAGAAAAAACTGGAACAAAAGCAGAAAAACTTTATGTTGTACTGCGTGCTTTAGCTCATTTAGGAATATTCGTAGAAAAGCCAGAGCGTGTTTTTGCTGCTACAGAATTATCAGAACTTTTAATTACAGATGATTCCCCATCCATAGGTCATTTTTTAATGCACATTACAGAGCCCAATATGTGGGACGGTTGGCGAGAATTAGAAAGTGGTTTAAAGACTGGAAAAGTGCCTTTTGAAATAGCTAAAGAGCAGGATTTTTACACTTCTTATATGAATGAAAATCCTCAGAGCAAGAACTTGTTTAATAATGCCATGAGTTTCTTAACTGCTGAAGCTGTCGATCCATTATTTGAAGTTTATGATTTTAGTCGTTTTAAAACAGTGATGGATATAGGAGGAAATCAAGGAACATTAATTGCTAATATTGTTAAAAAGTTTGGTTGTCAAGGGATTTTATTTGATTTACCTCATGAGGTAGAAACTGCTCCTAATAATATCTCTAAATATGGAGTTCTTGACTCAGTAAAAATCATAGGTGGTAGTGCTTTAGAATCTTTACCAAAGGGTGCTGATGCGATTACAATGAAGTATTTTCTATCAGTATTTAATCAGGAAGATTCAATTAAGGTGTTGACTAACTGTCGGGAAGCTCTCCCTCAAGATGGTAGGGTAATACTTTTACAAACTTTAGTTCCTTCTTTGGGAGCGCCTGTAGAATATCCCGATGGCACAATACCTGCTTTGGCAGCAGTGCAAATGATGATTACTAACCCAGGGGGATACTGGCGCACAGAGGAGGAATACAAAAATTTGTTTGCAGCTAGCGGTTTTAAACTAGAACAAGTGGTTTATACTGGTACCAGTCTTACGGTTATGGAGTTTAGTCCCTGTTAAAGTAGCACTCAGTAGTCAGCTATCAGCTTCTCAAGGTCTCTCTAAATTTTTGAGAAATGGTATAGTTGCACTGAGTGGGGACGAATGGGAATTTCCTTATCTGGCAAATTATGGGAATTGCTAAGTCTTGATCAGCAATTCCCAACATGAGAATATGAAATGTTTGAGGTATTTTATGAGTCTAAATAAGGCCCATTTTCTTCCTAGAGGTATTGCCCGACTAGATTCTTGTGAAGACTGTTTAACTGTGCGTTTTCCCAGAAAATTGTTTGGTAAAGACAATACTCTTTATTGAGGACTACCTGACTCATAGCAATAGAAGCAAAGGTTAGGACATTACTAAATGCTGAAATTCACTTCATTGATTACTTCTTACTTCTGAGTTTTTAGTTACCCGTAGTGCTATACTCCGACTGCTATACCTAAATATAGAGCGATCGCTGAGGTTAAGGTTGAGGCCATCAATACCGATATGGCTTTAGCTAGTGTCTAAGTGACATTTGTTCGGAAATAGTCAAGCTTGGAATATTTTATTCCATGCCAAGGGGTCATATCAAATCTGCTTTAGTGAGAGGGTATTTTTTAACCCACATTCCGTACTTCAAATTGTTGACTTTTATTGACCATTATGATTTTCTTCAGACTCGTGGTTTTATACTACATTTTGAGTTACTTAATGTAAATTCTAATTTTTGCGAGGATGTTTCTTGATTTCTAAAACTGTGTAATAAAGAAGCAGTATTGACACTACTAGATAAGCTATAGCTATAAATCTGCCCAAAAAAGCTAACACTATACTTCCTATTAATAAGATGAGGGAGTTAATAAGCAGAATACTCAATCTTTGTGAGAGATTAGCTTGCAGCATACGATAATTAACATCTGATTGTTCATTTTTAAACACTTTTGATAATGAACCTAAACAGGTCATAAAAATGTTGTCAAATCTTAATTTATCTAAATTAATAGAATCAACTTTAAGCTGACGTAGGCGTTTCCAAAATGCTAGTAGTATTTTGCGTAAAATACTCATTGGCATATCAATAATTGGAACAACCAGAATGAAGTAAGATAATATTAGTGCAGCGGCTGTCACAGACTTAATTAGACCAATCATACCCACACTCGTTATTATAAATCCGATAAAGTAAGCTCCCCCGCTTCCCATAAATATGTGATTTTGTGAATAAAGGAAGCCCAAGATTGCTCCTGCTATAGCTGAACCAACTAAAGCAGCACTCACCACTGGTGTATCGGTGATTGTTCCTAGGAGTAAGATAGTAATAAAGGACACCAGAGAAGCAATGCTAGCAATGCCAACCCCTAGACCATTTCGACTTTCACTCCACTTAAGAAAATGTACTATTAATACTACCCAGATCCCTGTTATGAGCGCACTAATCCAACTAGGAAAAATAATAACTCCCACAAAGAGAACTGTTAAAGATTTAATTGATATTTTAACAGTCAAAGCCCAGGCAAAAGCAAAGATTAACTGTATAAAAATATGAAATCGTAACTGTCGGAGTAGACGGAAGTATGAAAAGCGAGAGAAGTCATTAAATACACCAATGAACCCAAAAAATAATCCACCACGAGTTATCATAAAAATCTCAGACTTTGTTTCTTCTGATAGAGTACTAAACCCACCAATTAGCCAAATCATAAGTAGTGCTACGAAGTAACCCACAAAGATCAATACCCCTCCCGAACGCATAAAAGTCGGTGGTGTCTTTGAGGTAAGCTCCCAGTGCCTATTCAAACATATCCTGAATCCTAGCACAACAAGAGCAGACGTTATAAATCCAATCAAATAATACTGTTCGTTAGGCATATAAAACTATAAATTAAAGAAGGTAATTAAAAGGGTAGTAGTGAGACTAATAGTAGGGATTAGGATTTATAAAAACTTTACTAAATAACATAGTATAGTAGCGATTAACAGGTAATGATTTTTGCAGGTTAGCTTCTGACAATTTAAAGAAAAATAGTAATTTATCTAGTTACATATTTAGGACTACTAATAACATTAATATGCAGGACTATTACTTAATTAATTATAGATAAAAATGCTTCAAATTCAGCCCATCTATCCCTCCAAATTCGCCAACTATCTCTCCACACGATTAACCACCATCCCAATGCTGGGAGGTGTCCTTTTGGAGCATTAAGATTGAATGTTAGATCCTCCCAAAGAAGCCAATTTTTTCCATCTATGTGCCATTTTACAACATCGCAAAAACAACACCAAGTTACATAATCTACATTATTCTCTTGACCATTAATTTCTTGCCAGAGTTTCTTCTGAACACTAAATCCAAAATGCTTATCACTGTACTTCAACCAAAGTTTATCGATCATTGTGATATCTTGGTTAGGAAATTCTTCAATATCTCTTCTGTTGAGCCAACCTTCTTTTTCTCTAGAAACAGCTTTCAGTAAAACAACTTTTGTTTCTAGGTCTGCTTCTTTCCATTTTCTTGCAAGTAAAAGATTTCTTAATTGAGTATAGTCTATTTTTTTCTCACTTAGGAGAAATTCCTGTTCATCTAAATCACTACTAGCAAGACTATTAAGCCTATGGGCGTAAGCTAACAATGGCTTAAACAGCTCTAGATTTTCTGCTAAATCTTGCAGGATATTTTCTATACGCTTTAGCTCTTCCAAGTTAGAGATATTGTATGCTTCAAAGATTGCTCTTTCTATTTTTTGATTTACCTCTTGAGATCGTGGTGTATATGCTAGAGCTAACCACAACAGAGACTCAGCAAAATTATGTTTCTTTGAAATACCCTGATAATATTGTGACTTTACATAATCAAGTGAAAAAGATGCCAACTCTTTAATTCTTGTTGTTCCTAAATTTTCATAATTTTGAAGACAACTTAGTAACAGTTTCCGCACATCTCTATCTATTTTATAAAGTTCAATCTTTTTATCTTCTAGTTGGCAAAAGTTAGAGAGCAGTAAATCGGCAACTGCTATCCAAGGAACGTCCCAAGTTTTACCTTTAGTATCTTGCTTAAATCGAACGCGCAGATAGTAAAGCAAATCTGGTGTGATACGGGGAAAAAAAGCAGCATGATAAGCAAGATATAAATGTGCTTCTGGGTACTTATCCGTCAATTGTTCAATTTTTTCTGATTTTGTTTCCATATAAACTTGTTTACTTAACACTTAAATAATACTTGGAGGTTAATTTTTTCCTTGCGAAACATTGATAGCATCCTGAAAACCTCGATAATCAAATTGAAACATAGGTACAAATTCAGCAATTTTTCCTGCTGTAGTGCTATTCCAGCGCGAGCACGGTACTGGATTAAGCCAGGTTATATTATGCACTTTTTGTTTTAGCTGATCTAGAAAATGTTTTGTCTCACTAATACGGTTTGTATTGAGGTGCCCCCTGGCTGCGCCAGCATCACTAAAAATCATTATAGATGTACGCTGCAAGTGGAAACAAGCAAGAACATCCTGAAATGTAGCTCGCCGTTCTGGAAAAGAATGACTGAAAAGCTCACTATTGTCGTTGCGCAAATTGCAAAAATAGTAAACATTTACTCTGCCCAAGCATCCTCCATGTATAGCTGTCTCTGCTAACTGATAGGATGAGCTATTGAAAGGAACCATTGATTCACTGTTATCTATTAGTAACAGCAATTCAGCTCGGTTGATACGACAGGGAACGTGTGCAAGTTTTAGCAACATTCCTTTGCGTTCTATATTCCTAATTGTTGTCTCCAAATCAAGCTCTACTGATGCCCCTTCTCGTATCCGTTGGCGCAAACGACGCCATCCCTGTTGCATTTCCCTGCAACTAATGGGCACACACTTATCCATTAAAGCGTAACGAGTTTGAGGGATATCCTCTTTTAAATCCATTATGTTCGGTGTTAAATTTGGTTGTTCTGGCAGAACTGTTGGAATTGTTTGATTTTTGATTGGTTCGGAAGTGCTTGATGACTTGACTTCCCGTCTGGCAGTAATTAGTCGAGCAGTTAAGGGTATAACAAATAGCAAGATTAGAGTAGTTCGCTCTGTTAAGGGACTACTTCTTGTTCCTATTTTGATTGTTATGGAGTGATTTTGAGTTTTTAGTTGTCGAAGCAGATCCGAAGACTGATCTAATGTTTTAAGTTGCTCTGGGGTTAAATTTATTTGTTCAAGCGTCTTGAGCGTCAAACCTGATTTTTGCCCCTGACTTCTTGTTTTAGCAATTTGTCGAATTTTTTCTAGATCATCACCTAGTCTCAGTATTTTATCCAAAGCATTGTCGAGTTTTTGAACCTGTTTTGAAGTCAGCCCTATTTTTAGGCTTTGTTCTGGAGTAATCCTTATTTTTTCAACTTGTTTAGGAGTCAAACCTAATTTCTTTA
This sequence comes from Trichodesmium sp. MAG_R02, assembly GCA_023356605.1. Lineage (GTDB taxonomy): Bacteria > Cyanobacteriota > Cyanobacteriia > Cyanobacteriales > Microcoleaceae > Trichodesmium. The sequence continues at coordinate 15,478 of JAKQYE010000077.1, forward strand.
CTTTCTCTGAAGTAACACCTATTTCTTTAAGTTGTTCTGGAGTAATCCTTATTTTTTCAACTTGTTTAGGAGTAAGACCTAATTTTTTTACTTTTTCTAGAGTAGTACCTAACAATTGAAAATGCTCTGAATTTATCTTTATTTGTACAAGCTGTTGCTGAACAAAACCGTATTTTTCCAGTTGTTTTTCATTAAGATTTAGCTGATTGATTAACTTCATATACTTACTCAATTTTCGTAGCTTTTTTAGAGTAAGACCTAACTTTTTTACTTGCTCTGGAGTAAGACCTAACTCTTTTACTTGCTCTGGAGGAGGAAATTTTGACTCTTTCTTTGGTGGTCTAGGTGGCTGTGAAGGTGATGGTCTTGCTTGAGTAAGAGCAGAATCTTCACCCATTTTTTTGATTTTTTCCAAAATAAGATCTGATTGAGATGGCGGTAGTTCAATTGAACTTTTTGGTATCGGATTGTACTCAAAGGAAAGTTCTGGCTCGCTTTCATTTTGCTTAGAAAAAAGCAATAAAATTATTACTAACAATAAAATTATAATTATTACTACCCATAAAAAACGTAAATACTGAGGTAATTGTCGAAACCAAGCAGGATTCCAATACTGATTTTGCTTGTTGGTATTGACGATAGGATAAGTTAATGTCTTAGATAGTAAATCCTTAGGTACTAAACGCTCAAAATGAAGATCAAAAATCCGCTTTTCATCATCTGATTTTACCCAAATTGTACAGCATAATTGATATAAAGATTGATAATCTTGTACTCCAAAACCACCCTTTATAGCTCTTACTAATAAGTGATAATCATCTATACCTAAAGATAAACCTTCTTCATGTAGTTGATAAAATAAATCAAGTAATGGCAAATAATTTTCGTTTTTTTTCATGGCTCTATTAAATAATTGATTGTCTCATCCCAATGCTTCAATAAAACTTGTGGATATGGAAGTTTACCTTCAATAATTTTCAATCTTTTATCTAGTTCATTATGCTTTAAAATAACATCTACCCAATCAATCAACTCACTGGTACTAATTTTTTTGAATAAATTTTGCTTTTCCATTTTATGTCGCAAATTGAAAAACCGTTCAGTAGCTTTTTGTAAAAATTTTAATTCGCCTGTCTGGTGCAAATCGAAACGCTGTTCCAAAATATTCACTAGCTCATCATAAGTTGGAAACTTGAGATAATGAAACAAACACCGACGCAAAAATGCTGTTGAAAGTTCTTTCTCATCATTGCTAGTAATAAAAATCATTGGAGCTACCTTAGCAGAAACTTCTGTACCAGTTTCTTCAATAACAAATTTTCTTTCCTCTAACTCTGTTAGCAAATCGTTAGGGAAATCAATATCTGCTTTATCTATTTCGTCAATTAGCACAACAGTCTTTTTTTTACTGCAAAAGGCTTTTCCTAATGCCCCTAACTTTACATAATGTGAGTTCGGAGTATCAAGACGCCCAATAGCAGTTTCCTTTTCCTTTGAGTGGTTAGATCCAGCTAACTGAGCGTCTAGTAGTCGCTTAACAGCATCATAAGTGTACAAGCCATCCTTTGCTCGACTACTTGACTTGACATTCCAAGTATAGTAAGGCAAGCCTAGCTCATAGGCCACTGCTTTAGCTAACTTTGTTTTTCCACAACCTGGTTCTCCCTTAAGGAGCAAGGGTCGTTCTAAGTAGATTGCTAAATTAACTGCTTCAACTAACTCTTTGTTAGGTATATAGGGATAAATAGGCTTTCCATTCTGATCGCGTTCATATGGTTTTGGCTGCTTGGCCCCAGTGTATTTAACCGGCTCATTAGTAGAAGCTTTATGCATTTTTATTTACCTCCTAAATATTCCTAGACGATAAGGTTGTTTACAGTCTATAAACTCTATAGAAAACATTTGGAATTGTATCAGTCTTCAAAGGTTTTGACAAGAGTTTAAATCTAATAAAAGAAACCAGCTCCTAGTTAGAGCTTTTCTTTAACAACCCGAATTCCTTCCCAAGCTGAAATATTACCTCTACGTCGTTCATTTATTAATATAAAAGCGATGTAAATATTAAAAGCTTTCTCTCTTAAAGTTGCATAATTACAGCTTAATTTATGACGGTTTTTTTTCATTGAAGGCCAAATACTGTAGTCTACTGCTTTTTTGTAAACAGTCGATAGTAGATGTAAGATAGCATAAATTAGCAGCCAGTAATAACGAGAATAACTAGAAATGGGATTATACCTCAGTTCCCTGTTTAATTCCCGCTTACACTCTTGTTTAATAGCCGCGTCAATTTTAGGAGCGTCATTGAAAAGCAACTGAAGATTAAAGTCAGGGATATTTGAAAAGTGGCGATTGAGATCAATATGATGATCTTTGGCAATTGTTTTTAAATTAGTTAAATATAGCTTTGGAGCATCGGAGAGCATCACATCTACATTTATTCCATCTTCTATTTGTTTATCAACAATACAATTCCAATCTATGTGACGCCTCAGGATATTTTGAACTATACCATTAAGATTAATATCATCGGCAAACTCTTTAGCTTCATAAGGAGTCTTTTCAAGAGCAAAAACAAGAGCAAGAATGATATCCTGATACAATTTATCTTGATTGTGGGTTTCCTTGAGAATTTCGCTTGCTTTACTTTTCCAAGCCTCCTTTTCTGTGGTTTGAATTCCCAAAATCTTATATTTTTCTTTAGTGTTGCACCAGTATCCAATTGACACTTCTTCACCTAGATAATTTTCAAATTCTTCAACTTGTGATGGGAGTCTGTATCTTTCTCCAGATCTACTATATCGTTTATTTAACCAGTTGCAAAACTCCTTTGCGTCAGAAGCTCGTACTCCAGCAATTGGCTTTGTGGCATCATCTTTAGCAAATTTGTAGCTGTTCCAATGATCAGGCTGGCGATTTTTACCCTCGCGTTCTTTCTTCTCATTAATGAAGTGTTGATAAATCTCATAGGTGATGTAAGCTATTTCAATTTGGGAAATGTCTAATTCTGGTTCTAAGGTAAATAGAGATCTGCTTCCCAACCGACTAAATAAAGCTGGAACCAAAATATCATCTCTTGATAGAGTCGAAGTAGCTTCTACTAAAGCCTTATCCACTTCCCCATGTTTCCGTAACCTGGGGTAAAATGCTTTTGATAATAGGGCAGCAGTTTCAATGGTAACATTCTCCGTCATAGCCAATACGGCAGGAATTCCCAATTCCCTCACCATTCGTTGTGCCAGACCTCCCAAAGCCATTCCAGCTTCCGACTTAGCTGTTTCACAAGCAGAGAGAAAGATAAAATGGGGCAAGTTCTGAATATTCTGAAGCCGTTCTATCAACTTACTCCCTTCCACTGGCCAAACTAGATTCTCTTTCGTTGCCCAGTAAAGAAAAGTTTCCCCACGTTGCACCTGGCCATGGCCTACAATATGTAACAAACTGTAGGATGTTTGGGTGAGGCGATCGCATAATTCGTCAAGGGTAGGCATCCCCAAACCCCCATCAACGGCCAGAACATCTGTCGGAATTTGACCTAAAGCAATTTTCAGGCTATCAACCGTTTCTTGAACATTAAAAGAAGCTAGACTATACTCCTCTAAACCTTGGGGACTAGCAGCCAGAATTAATGCTTTTAAATCATTTTGGTTGATGGGAGGAAAAACCCGTTCTGTAGGAGTCTTGAGACTAATAGAAAAACAGCAACGTTGGTTAAGGGAGATAAAATTCCATTCTTGAGGAGCGCATAACCAATGCCAGTAAAGTACCTCAAGTTCTTTATCTTCAACAATTAAAAGAACCCGTATTCCATCCCAACTACTATCCAAAGCTTGTAGATATGCTTGGTAAATCTCACCTTGAAACAATGCTCTTCCCAGAAATTGGCCGTACTGCTGACTTTGAATTTTGAGACTCGTTAATTCATTGAAGTCTTGTTTTGAAAGTTTTAATTCTCCCTTGTGATGAACAGGAAGTGAATCATAAGACCTTGTTAATTTTGTCTCTATTGGCCAACTGCCTTCTTTTCTCTTTTGAATTGTAATTTCAAAGATATTCATTGAACTTCAGTTTTTGTCCTAATCTAACTTAACAACGTAAATCAAATAAACTGTTAATAAAAATAACCAAAATGATACATTAGATAATAAAAAGCTAATAGTAGAGCGGAAGCCCTACTAAAAAGTATATCACTAATAATCCGAACATAATATAGGATGACTAATATTATTTCTCCCCCAAATTTTCCAGAAACGGATGCTTTATTGTCCGCTCTGCTTCAGAAGGTTGAAGAAGCTGAAAAAACTGATTTTGACTTTGCTGGAGGAACACAAAAACCCTTGGCTTCTGAAGCAGTTAAAAGTTTAATACAAAGCCGAGTTCAGTTTGGCAACCCCACGGATAAATTAATGCACCTAACAGAAGAAACATTCAAAAATAGCGGTACGGAACTAAACGACATCTACCGCCAACAAATGCAGGGACAATTTGATTTTTATTACATGACTCTTGCCATTAATTTACTGCCAGAAAGAGCGGCTCGTTTCTGGCGGTTAAGTTGTGAGCTAGATTTTCATCCAAAGGGAACTCAGGAACCAATTATTCAAACCTTATTTCCAACCCAACAATGGCGATCGCTTATGAGTTTTGGTGTAGGAATGGAAGTGGGGTTAAATAGTGATTTAGATTGGCAGGTTGGGGTAGACAGTTCCAAACTTGGGCTATTGTCAGAGTCTCTTCCTGGGAATTTAAAAGCTAAAGTCAGCAACAAAGATAACTTTCAAGCATTCATAACACTACCAAGCTACAAATATGAACTAGGTCATGCTGAGATTTGGGCTACAGGTGAAGGGAACTCAATTTGTCAATGGCGAATTCAGGACGAAAATCTCCAAAAACTGGGAACACTGCCCTTAGGAATTGTTTTCAAAGTGCCCCAAGGAATTGATGTCATTACTCTTCAAGGTAAAGTTTGGGCTGAACCAAATATGAATTGGCTAACGGCTGACTTGGGAGATGTTTTCTATGTTTTAGGGCAAAAATTCAAGATGCTACTTAATCAAGGAGATGAAGTTGCTCATCAATTTGCTAGGGGGATGATGGAGGAATGGAATTTACTGCTTCCAAGAGAGTAGGGGAGCAGGGAACAGGGGAGCAGGAGATTAGTTTTTTTGCTCTTGTCTATTTTTTATATAAACAGGACTTACGCAAATCAACTTTTAAAACCCCATCTGTAGGGTTGAATGGCATTCGCTCTCACCCTCATGTAGTGCCCGTGGGTAAGTCCTGATCAAGTAACATTTATTAACGCTAATGTAGGAAAGTTGCATGCAACTTTCCTACAAATTTGGGTAAAGATTGTTGATTACAGTTGTTTAATGAGAGATGATATTAGAGGTTTTAAAGGCAAACCGAGAGGTTGACAACCTAAACTGATAACTGATAACTGCTAACTGATTTCAAGCTGTTTTACTGTTTCGGCAAACTCTTTAAACAATTTCTCAAATTCTGAAAGGTTTTTGTCAGTTTTAGCCTGTTTTACTTTTTCTGCTAAGTTTTTTAATAAATCTATCAAATTATCGAATAAGGCGTGTTGTTGTTGATCTTTTTCAATCTTTTGAACTAAGCTGTTTAACAACTCCACCAGACTAGAAAAGTCTTTTTCAGTGGTATGAGAAATTGTAGCAGATAGATCGGAACTAAATTCTACAGGTTGATTAATTTCACGGCGTTTTTCCATCTTAGAAGCATTATTTCCCACCATTAATCCTACTGCTGGATCGCCAATAATAGCATAACCTCGTGCATCATTATTTGTTGTCCATAAATAAGACAATGCTGAATCATTGGATTTTCTCCCCGCTTTTATATACCAAAGCTCCTTAGTCAGCTCTGATGAAACAGCGGCATATCGCTGATTTAACGTTTCCAACGCAGAGCCAATGGGATGTCCTTCAATTAAACGTTGTAGCATACTCTGAAAACTGCCTATTTGTTCTTCGCCTTGCCAATAAAAAGATTGTCCCCAGGCTCGATCCACATGACTGACAAAGGCTAATGCTCCCCCTTGAGGATGACTGAGGAGTCGTTGGGGTAAGTTGGCGACAAAAGGATCAGGGGCAATTTGCTCCCATTTATTGTTCTTATGACCGAATTGATCTATCTTGGGTGTTCCTGCTCCATAACAGGCAAAGTGGAAGGAAATTAAACCAAATAAGCGATCGCTACTGCTGATATCATCCCCTGAGAAGTAAAAGTCTTCTGGTATAGGCCCACTAAATTCTGGACCCGGCCATTCCTGACAGACTAATGCACCTTGATGGGAAATTTGTCGCTTATGTTGATTGGGAAACCCGACACCATGACTGGCAGTGAATAGCAGTGCTGGAGTCTCCTCACCCCCTAATAATTGACTTAGTTGAGCTTTGGTTGCTTGTTCTGCCAAGTAGGTTTCAATTTCCCAATGGGAGTTTTTTTTCAAGAATTTTTTATTGGATGTAAAAAACTCTGACAGGGGTTTAACCAGGCGATCGGCACTTAGTTCAGTAGCGCTGTCATCGGGGTTGCGAACGCCAAAGAAGTTAACTTTACAGGGAAGGGATAGATTTGTGGTTTCAGCTTCAACGATGCTATGGGCATATTGAGCATATTCTATTGGGGTTTGGAAGTAGATGCGGCCTACAGCATATTGCACATCAAGCTGATATTGAAAGTCAAAGGGAATAGTTGCAAAATCCCCAACGATGAGAAGATAGTAGGGAACTTTTTGGGGGTTTGCGGGTTCAAAGACATTGGTTCCAAACCGAGCGAGAAAATCATTGGCGGTTTCTCCTGAGTAGACTTCATATTCTTGGAAATATTCTCCAGCTTCTTGACGACGATGGTTGATCAATTCACTGAGGGCTTCTCTAATTTGAGGGTCAATGTTTGCCGGGAAGATGATTCCCCATCCCGTTTCTGAGATCAGTTTTGGATCGATTCCTTCAATTGGGCCAAATTCTTTTTCGTCTGTGCGGTGTTTGCGTTTGTTCAGGGCGCAAAGGTGAGAATTTGAGGTGGGAGCGCTAGGAGATTTGCCATCTATCTGTTGGGCCATCAGAGATTCCTGGGCAATTTCAGCTACTTCAGTCACGGTTTGGGGGGGGAAGAGATATCCTCCGGTTGCACCGTTGACACCATTGAAGTAAAGGGTTTTGTCATCGTAATTTAGGTCTTTCATAATTCCATTTATTTACCGAACAAAATAATGATTTCTTAGTTGATTAATTTCATTGGTTTACCACAAGCCTGGGATAGGACTATTTTCTAGATTTGGTAATGGTAGGTTGGTCGGATAACCGGGTTGAACATTCAAGTAAAACTCTCCGGTGATTTGTCCTTTATATCGTTTATGAATCTTGAAATTTCTGAGTCTTTTATTAGAGTTGTCATGTATCCAGAATTGATTCTCCAAAGAAAAACTTCCTTTAATCCTGTTATTTGTCTTGACCAAAGAACCAGTCATAGAGTAGTTGTCAATAACTAATGCTGGTAACTCAATTAACGAACGAAAACTATAAGCACTACCAAGTCTTCCACAAGGAATAGCGGTAAAGTCAATAGCACGATTTTCAGTTAAAGGTTCACTTAAGAAAATACCGATCCATCTGTCCTTAAGATAAATGAGGATCTGCTTTTTATTTGGGTCGTAACTCCCTGTGTCTATTTGCCAATCTTTTCCAAAACCAACACGTACGATTTTAGAGTAGTTACTTTCAGTAATCTCCCCACTTCCACCAATCACCTGATAAAATTTATCAGGATCTGAATTTGGAGATGGAAAGGGATAGCACTCTTCTCTTCTTGAAGCATAGGCGGAATGAACCCCGATTTTCTGTAGATAGAAATAGATGATGAAAGGAATTAATACTAGCATCCAAAATTTTTTTAAATAAAATATTAGAGATATTGATATTTTTTTGATGTGCATAACTTTCATAACTTTCATAACTTTCATAACTTTCATAACTTTCATAATTTACAGCGTATTTCAGGTTTGTGAGGTACAGCAAAATAGTTTGTATACCAGTTTTTTTAATAATGGGGATTTATTAAATTAAGGAATGTACCTCATTTACTTGTAATCTCCTGTATAAACAGTGTGTTTTCAAACTCAAAATCTATCAATATATTTTATACTATGTACAGGGCAAGTTGAAAAATGCTTTTTAACTGTAGACCAGCTAATTTGGGGGAAAATTAGATCATAAAGCGTGTATCCCGGATATTTCTTGCTACATTCTCCACCTTCCGTGTGACCCTGAGAACTAAACCAACCGCATTGATTATTAGTATAGCTTCGCCATAATTCATCAATCTCTTTCAGAAGTTGACATGGAATTCGTTTAGATTCATTAGGACTTAAAGTTCCAATACGATTAATATCTGCTCCCAGATCTATCATAATTACCTCATATGTAGCTTTTAAAGCACTCTCTGGTGTAAATTTTTCTTCATATCTTAGGTATGTAGTTTCTTTGATTAAATCTCCATTTTTGCCTGCTTTTAATTGAGCTTCAATTTTGGGGATACCATATTGCAAAATTAGATCTTCAATAATCAAATTCGCATCTTTTTTAAGATTATTGATAATTCTTTGATTGTCCTGACCTTCTTGAAGATTGAAATTAAAGTTTTCAATTCTAAATATTAAATCTAAGGCTGCTCGTGAATAGCT
>JAKQYE010000078.1:0-2249 GCA_023356605.1 Trichodesmium sp. MAG_R02
GTTTATAACCTCTAAAAGAGAAACTATGAAAATCTGCTCCACTCAAATTAGTGTCAGCAAGATTAGCATATTCTAAGTTAGTACCATGGAGACTAGCATTACTTAAATTAGCTCCTTCCAAACTTGCTCCCCAGAGTCTTGCTTCTAATAAATTAGCATCAGTTAAATTAGCATTATTCAAATTTGCCAAAGTTAAATTAGCTTCTAATAAACGAGTATTAGTTAAATTTGTATTTGTTAAATTTGCTCTGTTAATATCAGCCCTATATAAGCTAGCTTTTTCTAAATTAGCTCCCCTTAAATTAGCCCCCGAAAGGTTAGCTCCATTCAAATCTGCACCTTGAAAATTTACACCTGTTAAATTAGCTCCCGAAAGGTCAGCATCCTTTAAATGAGCGTCATGGAAATCTGCTCTAGTTAGGTCGCATTGTTTCCATAAGAATGATATACACCAGTTATATTCTAACAGATGATTAATATCTTCAGAATTAGCTCCCATAATTGGCATAGATAAACTAAAATAGATGAAAGAAATGACCAAAGTAACAGTTGCTAAAAATTTCATTGCTAAAGTTATTTTAATTGAACTTAAATTAATTTTTTTGAATTGAGTCGGCAAACTTTATCCAAAACAGATAAAATCAAACAATCGCTAGTATAGCCATAAGCGCTCACATATTTACATATTACTATTGTCTTGAAATGTAGAACTGATTTCTACTTCTATTACCAATACTTTCATATCTATTACATTAGTAGTAAATCGTATTATGTAAACATGCCAGCACAGGTTGGTATACAACTTGAAAAATAATCATAATGTGTATAAATTATCTAACGAACTAAGGAACTAATCAAAGCTTTGACTCTTGCTATTAATTAACCAAGACCCAGAGCATAATCATCAAAATTAACTGTAAAAATATTATTTTGAACATCTTCAATAGAAGTTTGTTTTACTACTCCTAATATAAAACTATTATCAAACAGTCTAATTACTGTATCATCATCTATTAATTCATAACGTAAGCCCTCAGAAGAAGTAAATTCAACAATCACAATAATCCGATCATTATCAACAGTACTAAAATCAGTAATCATGTCAGCTTGGTCTATTTCGTTTATTCCTGCAACAATATCACTTCGCAGAATAAAACTATCTACACCCGCACCACCTGTAAGGATATCAACACCACGATCGCCAATGAGATAATCATCTCCCACTCCACCTACTAATGTATCACCTCCTTTTCCACCTCGTAACCAGTCATTACCCTCTAAACCGAGAAGAGAATCATTACCTTGATTTCCACTGATGAGGTCATTACCATCACTACCTTCTATCTGATCATTACCTTTTAAACCCATGACTACGGAGGAACCATCCACTTGATTTATGGCAATGACATCGTCACCATCGGTAGGTTTATTTTCATCATCTTTACTTTCTTCATTTTGTCTCATTTGAGTAGGGAGTAACTGTAAATCTATAGGTTCCTCAATTTTTGGAGTGCTATGATCACTATCAGCATTATTCTCAGAGTTTTGATTCATTGAGATCAGATAGTTGACCTTATTGGCGCCATCTCTGTTTGCATATTCATTAAGTAAATCAGAATCAGTAACAATATCTGATATCCTACTAGAAATATTTCCCTCTACTACCCTAGCTATGACAATACGATCGCCTTCTCGAATCTCTTGCACAAAATCAAAACCATCACTCACTTTACCAAACACAGCATAACCACCATCTAATTGGTCGCTAATATCCTCCAAGGCAAAGTAAAACTGTGAAGATGCTGTATCTAAAACTTGAGTACGAGCCATAGCTATTACCCCTGATTCATGGGACAATGTAACTGGCTCCTCAATTCTCTGGTTATAGACAATGTTTCCTGTCTCTGCAATTTTAATTTCCAGAGGTATTTCTCGCTTCTCAGCTGTTTTTAGGTCAATATAACCCCCCTGACCTAAATCCTCAATGGGAAAATTAGGGTCTCGACTTTGGGGGTCTCCACCTTGAATCACAAACCCTTCTACAAATCGGTGGAATGCTAAAGAATCATACACATTTTTCTCTACCAAGTCAGCGAAGTTAGCTACTGTTACTGGAGCGCTTGAGGAATTAAGTTGAATAGTAATTTTTTCCCTTTCGTTAGTATCTCCTTCCTGACTTTCAGTATCTTCTTCCTGACTTTCAGTATCTTCTTCCTGACTTTCAGTATCTTCTTCCTGACTTTCAGTAT